>NZ_JCACCM010000014.1:0-64958 GCF_059501405.1 Myxacorys sp. | reverse complement strand
GAACTTGAAAGGTCATGTTAGCTACCTTTGTTTTTATTTCCCGACAACTCTAATACTTGGCCATTTCTTCCAGATTGGGAAGCCTTGAAAGAGAATCGCTGGTCGGATTGCTGTTAAGTCAGGCACCAGATGAAGCCTCACCAAAACGATTACTAGCCCAAGTGGAAAATGTAGAATTGTTGGCAAATCGATTAGTCATTGAACTGAATTCCAGAGAAAGTAATGCAGACAGGAAGACAAAATCAAAGAGCTAATGACAAACCTTGGTTAGACCACTTTGATTAGCTCACTGATTAGGGAGTAGCTCACTGATTAGGCCACTTTCGTTCAGGGAAAAGGCATCCAACTTGGATGCCTTTTCTGTTGGGGTTTATGCATTGAGGTTTATGCAATCAACTCGTACGCACCACCGCGCTCCAACGCTCGCTGGTAAGCCGGGCGAGCATGAACGCGATCGAGAAAATTCATCAGCTTCGGTCGGCTCACATCTAGATCTGCTCGCGCGGTAGCTGCCTCGATCGGGAAACTCATCTGGATATCGGCGGCGGTAAATTCATTGCCAGCGAACCACATGCTTTTCCCAAGCTCCGCCTCCAGGTAGTCCAGATGCAGCGCAATCTGAGGTTCGATATACGAGCTTTTAGTACGCCTTGAAATTTCTTGAGCGATCGGACGCACAAAAAAGGGCAACGGACGCTTCTCGATTTGATCGAAGATCAGCTTCAATACCAGAGGAGGCATCGCCGAGCCTTCTGCGTAGTGCAGCCAGTAGGTGTACCGCAGCTGCTCTGGAGTACCGGGCATGGGAGCGAGCCTGCCTTCGCCATAGCGATCGACCAAGTACTCGATAATGGCACCAGACTCAGCCAAGGTCAGATCGCCATCGGTGATGACGGGCGACTTGCCGAGGGGATGCACCTCGCGCAGCGACGCTGGCGCAAGCAGGGTTTCCGAGTCGCGATCGTAGCGCTTGACTTCATATGTTAGTCCAAGTTCTTCTAGCAACCAGAGTACGCGTTGGGAGCGAGAGTTATTCAGATGGTGGACGATGATCATCAGACCCTTACTCTTACAGTTATAAGTATGCCCTTGCACTGTAGCGGTTTTCTCCGAACATCTGCTTAGAGGGTTACGGTTTCTCGTATGATTAGAAAATGAGATTCTTTTCAAGATTTTTAGCCGTAACGCTGGCTATCGTTCTCTTACCTGCAATCATGGTTATGGCTCAGTCCGATGCCATTCTCCCTGGAGAAAACCTCGTCGTTGAGGGAATTCCAGCCATTCCGTCGTCTCTGACGGAAACCGTCGAGCGCTACACCCAATTTCGGTTTGCGAGTCTATTGAGTTGGCATCCAACGCGACGAGAGATGCTGATTTCAACTCGTTTTGGCGATGTGCCACAAGTGCATCGGGTCAAGTTTCCGTTGGGCAGCCGTCAACAGATTACGTTTTTCCCGGAACCTGTGTATGGAGCCAGCTTTCAGCCGACCCAAGGAGATTATTTTGTCTTTAGCAAAGATGTAGGGGGTAATGAATTTAATCAAAACTACCGCTATGACGTAGCTTCGGGCAATGTGACGCTGCTCACAGACGGCAAATCTCGCAACAGTGGTGGCGTGTGGTCGAATAAGGGCGATCGCATGGTCTATACCTCGACTCGGCGGAATGGAAAAGATGCAGATTTTTACGTGATCAATCCTCAGGTTGCAAAAGCTTCGGCTGCACCGACCCCGGAGGATCGCTTGTTAGCTCAAGTTGAAAGTGGCGGGTGGGGAGCCGCCGACTGGTCGCCCGATGATCAGAAAATACTGGTTCAAGAGTATATTTCTGCGACAGAAAGCAACCTTTGGATTATTGATGCGGCTTCGGGCGAAAAGAAGCTGATTACTTCAAAAACTGGAAACAGCAAGGTCTCTTATGAAGCAGGAGCCTTTAGCAAAGACGGAAAAGGACTTTATGTGATTACCGATCGCGAGTCTGAATTCCTCCGATTAGCGTATGTTGATCTCGCAACGCAGAAGCATACCTATCTAACCAGTCAGATTCCGTGGGATGTTGAGGAATTTGATCTTTCAGATGATGGAAAGTTACTTGCCTTTGTCACGAATGAAGATGGGGCGAGCGTGCTACACTTGCTTGACACCGCGACAGGCAAGGAGAAAGCACTCCCCAAGCTGCCGATTGGGCAAGTGAGCGGCATCTTATGGCATCCAAACAATCAGGATTTAGGCTTCACGTTGGTAGCGGCGCGATCGACCGCCGATGTCTACTCGCTCAACGTGACCGATAACAAGATTGAACGCTGGACAGAGAGCGAAACCGGAGGACTTAACACGGCAAACTTCTCAGAACCAGAACTTGTTCGCTGGAAAAGTTTTGATGGCAAAACGATTTCTGGGTTTCTCTATCGTCCGCCTGCCAAATTCACAGGTAAGCGTCCTGTAATCATCAATATTCATGGCGGCCCAGAAAGTCAGTTTCGTCCGAGTTTCTTAGGGCGGCTCAACTACTATCTCAATGAGTTAGGGGTTGCGATCGTATTTCCTAACGTTCGAGGTTCTACGGGCTACGGCAAAACGTTTGTCGATCTCGACAATGGATTTCGGCGAGAAGATTCGGTGAAAGATATCGGGGCGCTGCTCGATTGGATTGCGACTCAGCCAACGTTAGACAAAGACCGCATTCTGGTAACAGGCGGAAGTTACGGCGGATATATGTCATTAGCCGTCGCGACTAAGTATAGCGATCGCATTCGTGCTGCGATCGACATCGTAGGAATCTCGAATTTTGTCAGCTTTTTAGAGCGGACAGAAAGCTACCGTCGTGACTTGCGGCGGGTGGAATATGGCGATGAACGCGACCCAAAAATGCGAGAGTTTTTGCAGAAGATCTCGCCGCTCAATAATGCCAGCCAAATCAAGAAGCCGTTATTTGTGGTACATGGGCAGAATGATCCGCGTGTACCACTAAATGAAGCTCAGCAAATTGTGAAAACCGTTCGGAATAATAAGGTTCCGGTTTGGTATCTCATGGCGAAAGATGAGGGACATGGATTTAGCAAGAAGAAAAATGTGGATTTTCAGTTCTATGCAACGGTGATGTACCTCCGAGAAACCTTGCTGAAGTAGGGCAGACGAATGGCCTGTTGGAGCAATCCAGTAGAGCCATCCAGCCAACAGAGCCATCCAGACCCGTCTATTGTCTTAACTGCCGAATCTGACGGGTCTCTTCTAAGCTGCCTTCAAAATCTTCTTCACTTAACCGTCGTACATAGTTGACTTTAATTTCTTCTAGCAGATCTGTTGCAAGCGACTGCAGTTCCAGAATAGATTGCTCGCGCTGCAATTCGGTTGCAAAGGTTTGTCCGAAGTTCTTCACGAGTTTAGCGACTAGTTCTGCGCCGACTTTATCTTCTAATGCCATAACGATCGCGCTGTACACACCTTGGGTGACCTCTGTAACTAGCCGCTCATTGATTTGACGCGGCACGTCACCCACGAGCGGAACGGCTTTGAGGGCTTGATAAGCGGGGGACTGACTCAGAATCATCTCGATATTGTGGCGCATTAGCGCTTCGATATCCGGCCTGATTTTGGGAAGGACGCTGTACACCGTTGTTTGTAACAAGTGAGTCGCTAAATCTTGTATCTCATCGCGCTGGTTCAGGTCGATGTAAGGACGTTTGGCAGATTCCACCAGCCAACGCGACACTTCTCCCCGCGCGATCGCGTCTTTCAGGCGATTGATCACTTGGATCACAACGACTTCTGCAATGTCTTCTGAAATATTGGCAACAAAGCCTTGGCTCGCTTGAACGCGAATCCGGGAGAAGTTAAGAAATCCAGCATGTTCTAGGCGTATTGCGACGGGAATCACGCGCAGAAACCGCCAAAACGGAAGCAGCAGAAAGATATCGTACCATCGCCACAGCATGGCATCGAACCAACCCAAGCTTTTGAATCGGCGGCTGAGGTAAAACGTCCGCGCCAGAAACTCTAACCCAAATAGGGCGATAAATGGCGCATCGATCAACCAAAACCAATCGGTAAACTCGCCATTCTCGCCAATGGTTCGATAATAGTTAGAGGCGATCAAGGGGCGGATGTTCTGATCAAAAAATTTCAGTTCCGAATCGACGCCTTTTTCCGCCAAATAACTTTGGCTCCAGAATATCGCGAAGGCTTGGCGGGACGATTCGTTACGCCGTTGCCCGAAGATGCGATCGCGCATCCGATTTTTGATTTTCTCTAACGTTCCAGATTTATTTGCAACTGCAAACGGATTGCTTTGAATCAGTTCATCACTGCGATCGCGCAGTTCCTGCAAGCGAGTCTGCACTGCTGTAGATTGCAGTCCGCCTTGCTGAAGGTCTTGCTCTAGCCGATTCACCGTTTCTAAATAGGCTTCTGTGTCTCGATGGGGTTCAATTCCTTTCACACGGTCATAGCGCTGCACCAAAAAAGGAAGATGGCGGAACCAGAAATCTCGCCACGGGATATAAGTACTATCAAGTACGACTAAGCCAAGATTGGAAAGAGCCAGGATCGCCATTGCTCTTTCAAACCAAAGATTCTTACGGCGAGAAGGACTGATCGCGATGGGTCGAACACGAGCCATAGGAGCGGAGCACAAAGAGAGTATAGGCTCTAGAGTACAAGGTACTCAGTATCATTTGTCAGATTATTAATCAGATTATTAAGTAGAGAGACAGAATGAATTGCATTCCTCATGCAAAAATCTCCGATTTCTCGAAGAAATCGGAGATTTGGATATACCGTTTTTGGGTTCACGGACTTATAAGTTGTCAGATTACTGAACGTTTACTAAAAAAGCATTCTGTTTAGCATTTTTAGTCGCTTTTTGAGTATCAGATTCACATACTGAACCAGTCACAATGACCAGATTTCCCTTGTTCATGTAGCAGGTGTAATCGGAAAAGGACACCGCAGTTCTTGTAGAATTACGCTCTGCGCTAATCACTTGTGAGAAACTGCTCAATGCACCTGTTAGAAGAGAAGCTAAAACTAGCGTTTTCAACATAGGGTTAGAGAGGAGGTGTACTTCTTCAGAGTTGACCAATCCTCATGAAGTAATGCCGGGGTAGCACCTCCAATTAATAAATTTTTGATGAAGATTATTTAAGAATAGCCGCCTGTTGAATCACACTTTGCGCTCTAAAGAAAGTGCGCTCGCCTAACTGGATGAAGCTCATCTTGACGCGATCGCTCTAGGGCGGGCAAACCGGAAAATCTCTCATCCATAAGAGCCACTGGAGAAAAGTAGAGCGCCCTGAAGAAAACGGCTCTGAGTAGAGATAAATTTTTGTCTCTGTCAAAACTCTAAAGCTGTCCTCTGAAAAAAGGCAGTGTTTATACGTATTCTTCACGCTTTTTTCACAAGTAAGCTAATTTTTTCATGAGTAAGGCAAAAGAAATACGGAATTCATAAGCAGTTTATAAACATCGTAGGAGCATTATTTTCTACGCGATCGCAGACAGTAGGCTAAACCAGATGGACGGGTTCAATTCAACCCAGAAAATGCCACCTCTATTAGCAGCGCTTCATCAAGAGCCTTTATCCTAAAAGAGAAGGCACACACGATCGCGGATAACAATGACAGATCTCCAACCAATACAGGTGCTGGGCGGCGGATTAGCAGGCACAGAAGCCGCTTGGCAAATTGCTCAAGCAGGCGTTCCGGTGATTTTGCACGAAATGCGCCCTCTGACCCAAAGCCCGGCTCATCACAGTGAGCACTTAGCGGAATTAGTGTGCAGTAACTCTTTTGGGGCGCAAGCTACTGATCGGTCTTCGGGTCTACTCCACGAAGAACTGCGGCGGTTGGGGTCGATCGTGATTAGCAAAGCCGACGAGCATCAGGTTCCAGCAGGGGGAGCACTGGCAGTCGATCGGGCAGTGTTTAGCCAAAATTTGACTGAAACCCTTTCTTGCCATCCGCTGATTGAATTGCGTCGAGGGGAAGTAACAGAGATTCCAACCGAAGGTATTGTGGTTCTCACTACAGGACCGCTGACTACGCCTGCCCTAGCAGATGATCTTCAAAGATTTACGGGCATGGAATATATGAGTTTCTTTGATGCGGCAAGTCCAATTATCGTCGGGGAGTCGATTAATTTTGAGACGGCATTTTTAGCCTCTCGCTACGATCGCGGGGAAGCCGCTTATCTCAATTGTCCGCTCGACAAAGACCAGTACCTGCACTTCTGGCAGGAATTGTGCAAGGCAGAACAAGCCGAACTGAAGGACTTTGAGCGAGAAACCGCAAAGTTTTTTGAAGCGTGTTTGCCCATTGAGGAAATGGCGCGGCGGGGTGAAGATACGATGCGCTACGGCCCAATGAAGCCCGTTGGGCTGTTTGACGCTCGTAAAGGCGATTTTCGCGCTCCAGAAAACAAGATTCATCGTCCCTATGCTGTGGTGCAATTGCGGCAAGAAGATAAAGCGGGTCAACTTTGGAACATGGTTGGCTTCCAAACAAATTTGCGCTGGGGCGAACAAAAGCGGGTGTTCAAACTCATTCCTGGATTGGAGAACGCTGAGTTTGTCAGAATGGGTGTCATGCACCGCAACACATTTATCAATTCGCCAGAATTGCTATCGCCGACACTACAGTTTAAGCAGCGGCCAACGCTATTTGCTGCCGGACAGATTAGTGGAACAGAAGGATATACCGCCGCTTCTGCCGGGGGTTGGTTAGCTGGGACGAATGCGGCACGGTTGGCACTAGGGTTACCAACTGTGGAGCTTCCCGCAACGACCATGATGGGCGCATTGTTTGATTTCATCAGTTCTGCGGCTCCAAAAACCTTTCAACCCATGCCCCCGAACTTTGGAATTTTGCCCGCGTTACCGCAGAAGATTCGTAACAAGCAAGAACGGTATGGTCAGTATCGCGATCGCGCTTTTGCCGATCTCTCATCTTGGGCAGCGATGCATCGCATTTCCTACCATCAGATGGCATTGGTCGGGTAGCAAGGTGCTATTAAACGCCTTGTCGTGCCGATGCTAACATAGGGCGATCGCATAACTGCTCCAATGCGTAGGGCTTTCCCACGTTCTTTTGTTGCCGACAAAAACTTTGCCGACAGTAGCTGTTGCCCGCCTTCAATCGAAATCAAATCCAATTTTTGGATGTTCGCACGTTAAGCCGTTTCGGTTCCAGTTCTCAGCATTTGAGATTGTCGAATTGGAATTTCAATCGCAAACTCTGTACCGTGATTGGGCTGAGAAGCACACTTCAAATCGCCATTATGACGTTCAGTAATAATCTGATAACTGATAGACAGCCCTAAACCGGTTCCTTTGCCCACTGGTTTAGTTGTGAAAAAGGGATCAAAAATGCGCGATCGCACTCGGTCAAGTAGGCCTATTCCATTGTCTTTAATCCGAATGCTAATTCGGTTAGTATTTACAACCATGGTACGAATCTGAATCGTAGGAGTGATATTATTTCTTGCTGCGATCGATTCTTCTAAAGCATCGATTCCGTTGCTCAAAATATTCATAATCACTTGGTTTAGCTGAGCTGGATAGCATTCCACAGATGGCAATTCGCCATACTGCTTAATAATTTGAATGGCAGGGCGAGCCGGCGTTGAATTTAAGCGATGCTGCAAGATCAGCAAGGTGCTATCGATTCCATCGTGAATATTGACAAATTTGCATTGAGCCTCATCCAAACGCGAGAAACTGCGTAGCGAAAGGACAATCTGGCAGATTCGTTCAGCTCCACTTTGCATTGAGCGGAGCAGCTTCAGTGAATCTTGTCGAACGAAATCTAGATCAAAATCATCAATGAGATCCTGAATCTCAACGCTAGGATTAGGAACATGCTTTTGATACAGATCAATCAACTCCAGAACAGTTTGGAAATATTCATCAAGGTGACCAAGATTGCCAGAGATGAAGTTAACAGGATTGTTAATCTCATGGGCAATGCCTGCTACTAGTTGCCCTAAACTTGCCATCTTTTCTCCTTGAATCAGGCGAAGTTGCGAGTCTTGTAATTCTGCTAACGCTTGAGTTAATGCAGTTGTTTGTTGTCTTGTTTGCTCCAGTAATTCTGCTTGCTGAAGTGCAATTCCAAGCTGAACACCAATTTGTGTTAATAAATTCTTCTCATCGGTTGCCCAGTGGCGCGGCTCTGACATTTGATAGGCGACCAGCAATCCCCAAAGCGTTTCGCCCTGCAAAATCGGCACAAAAATCTCGTGACGTGAGTATTGTCCCACTTGAGTGTTGGGCAGAAAAATGTCAGCTACCGAGATTTGAGGAGTAGTGGTCGGCGTCCAGCCATCGGCGATCGAATCTGCGACAAATTCGCCGCTCCAGTCCTTATAAAATCGGTAGATGGCGACGCGATCGACCTCCAAAAACTGACGGACTTCTTGAGTTGTTGTTCGAAAGATAAAGTCGAGGTCGAGCGACTGGCGAATTTTGTCAATTGTTTTGAATAGCGATCGTTGTCGTTCGACTGCTTTTTCAATCTGTTTGACATATTCGGCTTGCTGAAGCGCAACGCCAAGCTGCGAGCTAATTTGAGTCAGCAACTGAACCTCATCGCTCTGCCAACGTCGAGGCTCAGAGTTTTGAAAAGCGGCAAGCAAGCCCCACAAGTGCTGATCATGATAGATTCCCGCGATCGCATAGGCACGCGCTTGATAGGTCTTCAACACTTGGCGATAGCAATCGGAGAAGCCTGCTTGGTCAACATCGTGGCACACGCGAACCCGCTCACCTTTTGCAAATCGTCCTCCTTGAGTGTCTTGCAGATGGGAATCAACGATCGGCAGCGTGGCTAACTGCTGCAAGCTACAGTCGCTCACGTTGTCGCGCAAATGAGAAGATGAAGTTAGGGGATGCACTAGCGAATCCCATTCAGGAGCCATCGATTCTGCCACAAACCGTCCGCTCCAATCTGGGTTGAATCGGTAGATCACAACGCGATCTGCATTCAATAACTGCTGCACTTCGTAAACTGCCGTCTGAAAGATCGTCTCTAGATCGAGCGACTGCCGAATTCGATCAATGGATGCTGCGATCGCACGCTGCCGTTCGACCGCTTTTTCTTGAGCTGCCACTTGCGCTAACAGCGCCGATTGCATCTGAACTTGTTTGAAATACTCGGCGTGCTGAAGCGCAACGCCCGTTTGTGTGCCGATCTGCGCCAACCAATCAACTTCCAATTGCTGCCAATCGCGAGGAGACGTATTTTGATAGGCCGCAACCAAGCCCCAGAGACGCTCCCCCACCAGAATCGGCGCAATTGCAAAGGCTTTTGCCTGAAATTGTTCCAACAGTTGTATGTGACAGTCTTTCAGTCCCGCTTGATAGATGTCTGCGATCGCACAGGTTTCGTTGTGACTATATCGACCCCCTCCAGTCTCCTGTAAAAATGTATCTGCTACCATTGGCGAACTGTTGACCAGTGGCTTCCACCCGTCTAAGAGCGACTCTGCTACAAACAAACCACTCCAATCTGGCAAGAATTGATAGATCGCCACCCGCTCGACTTGCAACAGCTTCCGGGCTTCCTCAGTCGCAGTTTGAAAAATGGTGTCTGGATCGAGCGATCGCCGAATCACATCAATTGTTTTTGCCAGTGCTCGTTCGCATTCTGTGGCACTCGCAAGCTGGATAGCTTGGGCTTGCACTTGCGTTAAATACTCGGCCTGAGTAATGGCGGTTCCCAACTGTTGCGCGATCTGTCCGACAAACTCGACTTCTGAATCTTCCCAGTTTCGTGCTTGCTGACAGTCATGAATACATAACAATCCCCACAGCGTTTCCCCTTTCAGTAAGGGAGCTACCACATTCGCCCGGACTTGAAACTGCTCTAGCATCTTGAGATAGCAGTCTTGGTATTGCCCTGCGTGAATGTCTGCGATCGCGTGAATGTGCCCTTGCTGATAAAGCGGTGCTAACTGTTCACCAAAGCAATGATCCTGTATCTTATGGTGCATTGCTGATCCCCACGGCGCAGCAACATCTTCAGATACAAATTCGCCCTCCCAATTTTGTTCTGGGTAGAGCCGAAACACAACAATGCGATCGACCTTCAGCCATTGTCGAACTTCCGTCACCGCTGTTTTGAGAATCGTGTCGAGATCAAGTGATTCTCGGATTCGAGCAATCACGCCAGCTAGCGCTTTCTGCTGGTCTGTCTCAGCTTCGACGGTTGAAGAATGTGGGCTTGAGGTGCTGATTAGGTGAGTCATGTTGTGCATGGCATGGAAAGCTATGTTATGAAGACCGCTCTAGTAGCAAAGAGACGCTACCTTAGCCCTACTCTCTGTGAGGAAAATCTTCACTCAAAATGCCCAACCATTTTTCAGCTCTAACCTGCCCTTGGACTGATTGACAAAGTAAATTCCTAGATGAACTTCTTGTGAACGCGCTTAGAAACTTAAGTTACAAATATAAGCATCAAATCCTACACGGCGGTATCAGCGATCGTTCGTTAAGGATTTCGTACAGCCCTGATCTCACTGACTTCTAAACGAAATTCTCCCGGATGGAATTTAGGGTTGAGTGCCCCGTCATATTCAAATTTGCTGAGCATGAGTTGCAGCGATCGCACTTGGCTCGAATTCACTGGCATTGCATTGGCCATTGTTTTCGCTCGAAACACAGGAATCAATTCTGAAAACGAAACTCGAACGTTGATCCACTCATGCGCCACGGTATCAAACGAGTAAGAGTATCCAATACTGTCCCAACCGTCATCATCGCGCACCAAAAATTTGTAGCGATTGCCGTCGCCCTTGACCCGCAGTTCAATCCCGGTGTAACCGGAAAGATCGATGGCTGGATCAAAGTTACGAGTCCGTACTGAGGCAAACCCGCCCGAGTTATTGGTTGAGACATTGCCTGAAAATACCGCTTTGCCATTACTCCACTGGAACGAGCTATTGCTGACGCCACCCATAACGACATCATCCAGCGCACCCCATGTCTTAGAAATATCAGTTGCAGAATTGCTAAAGTCGAACAGAATCCGTTCGTTACCTTGTCCTGTGAGGTCGGCTTGAGGATTAGGACGGGGTTGTATCATCTTTTGAATCCAACTGACAACAGGAATCGCTTCAAAATAGTCTAGCGTTTGAATGAATCTACCGAGATCCCATTTCTGCGTCATGGCTGCGCTTTGGTAGAGAACATCCTCATTTTAGTAAAACGCTCAATTGGAAACCGGGTGAATGAAGTACGGAAATACGAATCGAGTTTGATATGTTGTAAGCGTGGTATCGCTACTTGGTTCAACTACTTGGAACGGTTCAAGGCTTTAGGAAGATGGCGATCGCAGATCCTTACTCTATTCTTGCTCTATGCCGTGGGAAGGAACTTTATTTGACGACACCATTTATTTGACGACACTATGTTGCAATTTCAGCCACCTGGATTTGGACAAAAAACTATTCAGACATCGCTCGGTGCGATCGCATACTACACTCCGATCGATGCACCTTGGACACCGGATTCCGCCTCGTCTCCGATTGTCTTTCTCCATAGCTTTGGTGGCGGAGCTTCTGCTTACGAATGGTCAAAAGTCTATCCCACATTTGCCAACACGCATCGCGTCATTGCGCCTGATCTGATTGGTTGGGGAAGCTCAGATCATCCAGCCCGAAATTATCGCGTGGACGATTATTTGATCGCGATCGCAGAAATCATTCAGCAGGTCTCCGAAGATCCGGTAACGTTAGTTGCTTCGTCGCTGACAGGGGCGATTGCTGTTCGTCTCGCCATAGAGCGCCCCCAATTAGTTCAGTCGCTCTTTCTTAGCTGTCCGTCCGGATTTGCGGATTTTGGACAAGATGCGGGACGCCGAATTCCGTTGCAAGTCATTGGGTTGCCGTTCCTTGATCGCGCGATCTATACGGTTGGCGCAACAACAGAGTTAGCCGTTCGGAACTTTTTGGAGCAATTTTTGTTTGCGAAGCGCAACCGCATCACCGATGAAATGGTTTCAGCCTATCTAGAATCTGCGCGTCAGCCCAATGCGGAATATTCTGCCTTAGCGTTTTTGCGAGGCGATTTGTATTTTGATTTGTCAATGTACCTGTCTCAACTGACAATTCCGACCGCGATCGTGTGGGGCGAACAGGCGCAGTTTACGTCGGTCGATCTGGGTCGTCGTTTAGCTGCCCTAAATCCTCAAGCGGTTCAGAGCTTTCAGCCTATTCCTAATGCGGGCGTTTTATCTCATCTAGAGCAGCCCGGTGTCATAGCAGGCTTGTTATTGCAATGGTTGCAATTTCACACCCGATGACTTGAGATGCCCTAGTTTAATACTATGTTTTGCTCCAACCTGTTCTTAGGAGGGAGCTTCTGGGATGCGATTGGGATGCGATCGCCAATATAGCGGTTCTTTAGCATTGAAAAAGCGTAGAGATACTGCCATTAGCTATCAAAATTATCAGCGTTTGATCGCGACACTAAGTCCTTTGACCTGGAAATAAAATAACTAGTTTGCTTCCAAGACTCGATTGGATAAAGGTTTTGTGCGATCGAACGTTAGGCTGTAACAAAACTTAATCGGCAGTTATTGAGAATTTATGTAGATTATTTGAAGTAAACTAATTGAGTCTGGCTCTCAATAGGTAAAACACCTGTTCGATCCGAATCAACGTTATTGGATTCCCCAAAACGACAAATCGCCGTAGAGAGAACATGTCTGTCTCTACAGCGACCTGTAACCTAATTAAACGGCTTCACTATCGACCAATGACTAAACTATCGGGCGCAAGGAAGTGGGTAATATGAAATGTACGGTCTTCGGTTGTCAGCAAAATCTTTTCATACAGATAGCGAGTCGCGCGATCGCCCAACGATTCCGCTTGAGCCGCTCGCCGTCTGAGTTCGCCAATGATGGCTTGTTCTGCGCTGAGGTCATGCTCCAACATGACTCGACAGGAATACACATCATCTGACTCAGGCGTGAAGCAGCATAGCTCAGACAGCTTGCTAAAGCTCACGGCGGGGATGCCACCTAACCCATTGAGCCGCTCACCAATCTCGTGAGCATACTCTTGAGCCTCCTCGTAGCTTTCATTAAAAAACTGATGCAGCGAATAGAACTCTGCTCCTTCGACAACAAGATGTTGCTTTTGGTACTGCAAGTACAACGCTTGAAAACTGGCGAATAGAATATTTAATCCTTCGCAAACTGGCTCAGTCGTTGAGCGCTCCAGCAAAACCGGATTGTCTACAATCTGTCCGAAAGGACGAACTAGCATCTGAGCATCAACCATGGGGTTCTCCTGTGAATGTATTTCCTTAACGTGTTTCCTTAAGTGTTCTCTTAACGTGTTCTCCGTTCAGCAGGACTCAGCAGAGGATAGACATAGCATTCAGTAACTCTGTATTCAGTAACTTTGTACCGCTACACGTCTTCATAAACGATTGAGCCATGTTTTCTATTAAAAAGCAAGCGAGAAAAGCGGCTTGCCAAGCCACAGTTGAGAGGAGTTTTTAATACTGAAATTGTAACAATTTCTACTTTGAGATGACGATTGAGTTCCGAATGGTTGTGCTGCCCAATTTAGAGATGAAATGTCCTCACTGTTACTCTGAGCAAACTAGTAAAAATGGTCACCGTCGGGGAAAACAATCTTATCTTTGCAAACACTGCGGACGGCAGTTTGTCGAGTCTTATTCCTCTAGAGGTTACTCTGAAGATGCTAAACAGATCTGCTTGAAAATGTATTGTGATGGGGCTGGGTTGAGAGCGATCGAGCGAGCGACGGGGATCAGCCATAACACGGTGAGCAACTGGGTTAAACAAGCAGGGTTAACTCTCCAAGAACCGCCTGAGGGAGACGACTTAATTGAAAATTTAGGCTCTCGTTCTTCCAATTTTCAAATCAAGAGTAGAGTTTGAAAAATAGCTTAAATCCTTTAGTTCACACGGTTTGAAAAGCTGAACTAACGACACCTTCATACCTAAATTGATAGCAGAACATTCGTCATTACATCGTTTAGCAGCTTCATAAAAACCTGACCAAATAATTTGAATACTATTGCAACTCTTTGTAATCTGTGAGTACCCCCGTGAATTTAGAAAATTCCCCTTACCTATCGAGCGCGATCGTCGAAATTCAGTGTGACGATCGCTGGCAAGTTTACTTTCGCTTGCAAGAATTAGACGTGCAGTGCTGGTGCGCGGCTCATCAACCCTTAACCGTGCGCGTGGATAGCGCGATCGCCCTGATTCACGTCTGGAGCGTGGTGAAGCAAACCGAGGCGCGATCGCAGCTGATCGAATGGTTAGAGGCGTGTTGGTGCGATTAGCGCAATTAGCACATTCAAAAATGTCCCCTAAAGCCGTAGACTGGAGGATGCTATTGAACGTGATTTTGGGCTGAGCGACCTGTGCGAAAAGTTATCATTGCTGGCAATTGGAAGATGTTTAAAACTCAATCGGAGACAATTGAGTTTTTACAGGGTTTTTTGCCCCAACTAGACACCACTCCTGACGATCGAGACATTGTATTGTGCGCTCCGTTCACCGATTTGGGAACGTTGTCTAGAAATTTGCATGGTAGTCGCATTCAAATCGGCGCTCAGAACGTCCATTGGGCCGAATCGGGAGCGTTTACGGGCGAAATTTCTACCGCCATGCTTGTTGAATTGAGCGTCCGCTATGTGATCATTGGGCACAGTGAGCGCCGACAGTTTTTTGGCGAAACTGACGAAACGGTAAACCAGCGTCTCAAGGCGGCGCAAAAAGCGGGTCTCATTCCTATCCTATGTGTGGGCGAAAGTAAGCAGCAGCGAGACGCCGGAGAAACGGAATCGGTGATCTTCCAGCAGTTAGAAAAAGGGTTAGTCGGCATCGATCAGCAGAATTTAGTGATTGCCTATGAACCCATTTGGGCGATCGGCACGGGGGACACTTGTGCATCAGACGAGGCAAATCGCGTGATTGGTCTGATTCGGAAGCAGTTGAGTAACCCAAACATCACGATTCAATATGGTGGCTCGGTTAAGCCTGACAACATTGATGAGATCATGATGCAACCAGAAATTGACGGAGCACTAGTCGGAGGCGCAAGCCTAAACCCGCAAGATTTTGCGAAGCTAGTCAATTATGGCAAGATTTAGTTGAAGGTATGGCAGCGGATTTGGTAACAGATGCAGATGTAGCGATCGCCTCCGGCAACGGTTTGCACAGGACAACAGATAATAGCGAGACGCGTCCTTATCCGAATCGGTAGCCAAATCCTCGAACCGTAATAATGTACTGCGGGCTGCTGGGATCGATTTCTAGCTTTTCGCGCAGCCATCGAATGTGAACATCCACTGTTTTTGAATCGCCCAAATAACTGATTCCCCAGACTCGTTCTAGAAGTTCTTCGCGGGCAAAGACGCGGCGGGGAGTTCGCATAAACAGTTCGAGCAGCGAGAACTCTTTAGGAGAAAGACTAATTTCTTCACCGCGAACTGTGACTCGAAATTCTTGCAGATAGAGAACAACGTCTTGAAACTGAAGCACAGGAGAAGCTTGAGCGCTAGGTTGAGATTGGCGACGCAACAGCGCTCGACAACGGGCAACTAATTCTCGCAACCCAAATGGTTTTGTGAGATAGTCATCCGCCCCAACTTCCAGCCCTACCACGATATCAGTTTCGCTTCCTCTAGCACTCAAAATCAGAATCGGCATTGTGTTCCCCTCTTGCCGTATCAATCGGCACAGATCCAACCCCCCAATGTAAGGAATCATCAGATCCAGGATCAGCAAATCGATTGTGGGGATAGCAGATGCGATTTGCGATTCACTTTGCGAAGTCCTAGAGGAGCGCTGAATTAGTTGAAGAGCCCGACGACCATCTTCGGCAGTCAGGACTTGATAGCCTTCTTGAGTGAGGGCAAGGGTAATGGATTCAAGAATCAAAGGTTCATCGTCAACGACTAAAATGCAAGCAAGATAGGGAGTTTCGGACGGTTGCATACAGGCGCTCGTAACAGCAATTCTCGCATCTCAGAACTTTAAATTCCAACATCAACCGATGTGCTCTCTGTTGGCATAGAGAAACCTGTTAGAGCTTTCCTATCTTTTCTTCTAGCAGGAAGACAGTAGGATTTGAACGTTCAGGGATTGCTGAGTTGTCGTGCAATACTGCTTATGTATCCTACTGTTCTCAAGCCAGCTTCTTAGGAAATAGGCTTGTGTTAACAAAGGCTGCCAACGTGTTGCACGATGCGTGAACCACCTCTAGAATACGTGTCGCGCCGTTCACTCAGGTTAAGGTTATTTAAAAAATATATTAAGCCTTCGCTTCAACCAAATCGCCCTTCAATATAATCGCGCGTCCGAGAATGGGTTGCAGACCCAAAAATTTTAGCGGTTGAGCCCAGTTCAATTAACCGCCCCACTTGGCTTTCGTCTGTGCTAAAAAAGGCAGTGTAGTCTGAGATGCGAGCCGCTTGCTGCATGTTGTGAGTGACAATGACGATCGTCAACTCCTGCTGTAAGGAGCGAATCAGTTCTTCAATTTTGAGGGTTGCGATCGGGTCGAGAGCAGAACACGGCTCGTCCATCAGCAAGACTCGTGGTTTTACCGCTAACGCCCGCGCGATGCACAATCGCTGCTGCTGCCCGCCCGATAAACTTAATGCCGATTTCTTCAGGCTATCTTTGACCTCATTCCACAAGGCCGCATCGCTTAGCGCTGACTCAACCACATCATCTAAGACAGCGCGAGATGGACGACTAAACACCCGCACACCGTAAGCCACATTATCGTAAATGCTAGTTGGAAATGGGTTGGGCTTTTGAAATACCATTCCGATTTGACGTCTTAATTGATTGAGATTGACTCGCTGGCTGTAAATGTTTTGTCCAAAAAACTGAATCTCGCCCTTGACTCGCATGTTGCTTTCGAGTTCACCAATGCGGTTGAGTGCTTTGATAAAGGTTGATTTACCGCATCCAGACGGCCCGATAATTGCGGTCACTTGTCCTGGGTAAACGTCAAGTGAGACCTCTTCAAGAACTTGGCGATTTCCGTAGTAAACATCCACACTGCGAGCGCAAAGTGCTAGATCCGATTCGGGTGATGTGACGAGACTGGGGGTTGGAGAGTTGGGGGATGGCA
The DNA here is from genome assembly GCF_059501405.1 of Myxacorys sp. Lineage (NCBI taxonomy): Bacteria > Bacillati > Cyanobacteriota > Cyanophyceae > Leptolyngbyales > Leptolyngbyaceae > Myxacorys > Myxacorys sp. The sequence continues at coordinate 47,838 of NZ_JCACCM010000014.1, read as the reverse complement.
TGGGAGAGGGAAAATCAGGGATGAAGAATGAAGAGGCAGGTTATGCGATTCGCGCAGAGCGCAACTTCAGAAGAACCACACATGTCGTTAACATATGTCGTTAACGCTTGCGAGTGATCAATCGCGAGAGCAGATTGGTGAGTAGCACCATTCCGAGCAGCACAACCGACGCTGTCCACGCCAACTGAATTTGTTCGGGAAAGGGAGAGCCAGAGTAGTTGTAGATCATGACGGACAGCGACGGAGTTGGATTGAGAATATTTTCGATCCAGCTTTGACTAAAGAGGGCTGTGAATAGCAACGGCGCAGTTTCTCCAGAAACACGAGCAATGGCAAGTAAAACGCCAGTTGTAATACTGGGTAATGCTGATGCTAATACAACCTTGAATGTTGTTTGAATCGAGTTTGCACCCAGCGCAGCAGACGCAAAACGTTGCTGTTGAGGAACAAGCTTTAATGCTTCTTCGGTCGATAGCACTACGATCGGTAACATGATCACTGCCAGTGCAAATGCACCTGCTAACGCCGAGAATCCTTTGTAGTTAAATAGTGTGGCTAATACAATAACGGCATAGGCAAAAACGCCAACGACAATCGATGGAACCGCGCTAAGAATTGACATCACGAATCGAACAATCGTTGCTGTCGCGCTTGTTTTGCCAACTTCGGATAAGTAGATCGCCGTGAGAATTCCGAACGGAACGCTGAGCAAGGCTGCGATCGCGACCATTAAAACAGTGCCTTGAATCGCATTACCAAAGCCACTCGGCACTCCGGTTTCCCCAGCGGGTGCGGGTAGAGAGGTAAATACCTCCCATTTCAGCCCTGGCAACCCCTGGCGGAAGATCTCAAACAAAATTGAGAGCAGCGCGAGTAGAGCGAGAGCCGTTGAGAGGGCTGCGATCGCGTTCATTCCGTAGCTAAACAGAGTGCGCCCAAGCGGAAGCGGTTTCGTCAGTTGTCGATCGAAAAGAGTCATGGCTACTGATGTTTAAATCCAAATATTTTTACAATAAACATCGCTAAAACATTAACCGCTAATGTCAGCGCAAACAGAATTAATGATAAATACATTAATGCACCAATATGCAGTTCATCTAATGCTTCGGGAAACTGATTGGCGAGAATAGCAGGAATCGTATTTCCAGAATCGAGCAATGAGGCGCTGATCAGATCAGAGTTGCCGATCACCATCGTCACTGCCATTGTTTCCCCTAATGCTCGTCCCAATCCTAAAATGACGGCTCCGGCAATGCCAGACAAACTTGCTGGCAGCAGAACGGTGCAGATCATTTCCCAACGAGTCGCCCCAAGAGACATAGAAGCGGTGCGAAGATCAGACGGAAAGGACGCCATGACATCGCGGCTGATCGCGGCGATCGTTGGCAAAATCATAATGGCTAAAATGACACCTGCCACGAGCATACTGGGCCCAAAGGTCTCGGTACTAAAGAGTGGAATCCAACCGAATTGATTGTGCAACCAAAGCTGAATTGGCTTGAGAATAGGAATCAACACAAAAATTCCCCAAAGTCCGACAATAACGCTGGGAATCGAGGCGATCAGTTCAACTAAAAATCCAAGCGGCGATCGCACCCAAGCGGGCAAGAGTTTTTCACTCGTGACAATGGCAACAAAAATTCCGATCGGAACGGCAAAGAGCAGCGCGATCGCAGACGATACAACCGTACCGTACAGATACGTCAGTGCCCCAAACTGGAGTTGATTGACATCCCAGTCTTGACTTGTCAAAAACGCTGCACCAAAGGTATTGATGGCGGGGAATGCTTGTTTGAAAATGACGCTTCCCATCCAAAATAGGAGTGCGATCGCGGCAAGTGCAATGATCTGGAGAAACCAGGCAAAACTGAGATCGAGCCAAGCTGTGTCTCCACCCACAATCGATTCTGATTTAAGAACTTCTGATTGAGCTTTGGAAGAATTCATCAGGTGACGGGTCAGTAGAAAACCAGAAAAGGGGCATCTGTACAGAAGTGCCCCCTAGAGGGTGTGAAACCTAAACAACGTCAGAAAGGCGATTAGAAAAAGGGCTTACGCAGATCGCAATGGAGAGACAAGTAAAGGACTGTAACCCCAATCGTCCTCTACCAATCTGCTTTAGAGCAATGCGCCCGAAACGCAGCTCTAAAGGAACGGCGACAGCCCTCACAGGTGTGATCAGACTTTTACTTCACTTCGCTCTGAACTTGCTGAAGCGCACGGTTTGCCGTGTCAGCAGGGATGCGGGTGAAGTCGAGAGAAGCGTTGACTTCTTGTCCTTCTGTTAGGACATACTGCACCCATTTTTTAACAGCGTCTGCCTTTTGGGGATCGTCATATTTCTTGTAAACCATCATCCAGGTCAAACCCGTGATGGGGTAGCCGTCGCTGGGGTCACCCTCAAACACGCGAAAGTTGGCGGGAAAATTGATCACCGAAAGCGCTTTGTTCGTATTCTCAATCGATGGCGTGAGGTACTCGTTTTTCTTATTTTGCACCGCCGCGATCGCCAAATTGTTCTTCTTGGCGTAAGAATACTCAACATAGCCAACCGAGCCCGGTGTTTTCTGCACCAGAGCGGCAACTCCAGGATTTCCGCGACCTTTGAGCGGATTGGTTGTCCAGCGAGGAGCCGTTCCGACGCCCACGCGACCTTTGAAGTAAGGGCTAATGGAACTGAGATGATTGGTGAAGATAAACGTCGTGCCGCTCCCATCTGCTCGCACCACTGATTTGATTGGAGAGTCTGGAAGATTCACGCCAGGATTGTCTTGAGCAATCTTCGGATCGTTCCACTTAGTGATGCGCCCTGCAAAAATTTCAGGCAAGACTTGGCGAGAAAGCTTGAGATTAGCGACACCAGGGAGATTGTAAACTGGAGTGACCGCGCCGCCAGCCGTTGGTACAAGAATGACACCGCGCGAGACTTTATTCATCTCTTCATCGGTCATAGCAGCATCGCTACCGCCGAAATCGACAACCCCTGCGATCAGTTGGCGAATTCCGCCACCGCTCCCGATCGCTTGATAATTCACCGTGATATCAGGATTCTTTTTCTTAAATTCGGCAATATACTTTTCATACAGCAACGCCGGAAATGTTGCTCCAGCTCCATTGACCGGGATAGCTTGAGCAATGGCAGTCAAGATGGGGCTGAGCGTGATCGCAGCCGTTACCGCAGAAGCAGTGATAGCGCGACGTACAACGGATGCAGAGAGTGTCATTGTCATCAAAAACCGATATACGGCAATTCAGGTAACAACGACAACAGTACAACTAGAGTAGTTAAGCGAAGACAAACAAATTAATAACAACTGATTAAATAGAGTTAAATCTTTGATTAAGAGAACTAAAACACCAACTAGAATCAATAATTCACTACAAATTATGACAAAAATGATTTGAAATGAGATCTAACTGTAGGCACAAAGTGATTTAACATGGAGATCGGCCGCAGTAACAATAGAGCCAATCAATTAAACAATCATTAAAGCAATCCAGCACATTAAAGCAATCCAACGCGATGATGAAACCATCCTTACCTGCGATCCCCCCTTCTATTCAAGCATTGGTTAGACCGATGCTATTTGTGGCACTGGGACTTCATGCGTTGATTCTTTTTGTGCCGTTACCAAAAGAGCAGCAGAAGCCGCCAGAGAACAAAGAAACACCCGTTAAGATCACTCAGCTTCCGACAACAAAAGCGAATTCTCAACCTAAATTGCCCAAGGCAACGATTAGCGCGGAGCGCAACTCCATAGGAACCGCAAAACCCAACAAGCCAACGCTGCCTAAAATTAATCGCATCAGCCCAAATTCAGTCGTTCAAAGGTCAGTAACTCAGCCGCAATCGCGCCAAGTAGAGGAATCTAATTCACCATCTAGAAGTCAGCCGCTCAATAAGACAACTGAGACTGCCGCGACTTCGTTTGCTGATTTTCCTCAGTATCAACCTTCTACGCCCGATTGCTTTGAAAAAGGATTGGGCGAAAACTGCCGTGTGGCAACCGCCGCTTTAACCACCGTTGAAAGCTTTTATCAATCGGCTCCCAAAGCCAAAGGATTTACAGTGACGCCCGCAGAAAATGGCGCGGGCACAAAAATATTCAGCGTCACTGCTAAAAGCGGTGAAACTCGCTATCTCAGTTTATTTAGCGATGAGCCAACTACCGTGATTTTGCTCTCTAGCGAGAAGATTACAGATTTGGCAAGTTTGAAGGGATCAGTTAGCCCTCCAGCCGACTATGTTGAACTGTTGGCAACGGTTTTACCGGAAGGCAATCGCTCAGACAATCCAGCAAATAATGCTAATCCAGATCAGTTTGGGCAACCGCAGATGTTTTATAACGTTGTGGATGAGGCGGAACTCCAGAAGGGAACGATTCCTGAGATGCGTCCGGGAATTGACACCTCGCCCAAACTTGCCCTCGGACAAGCTCCGGCAACCTTCTATAGCGCCACGCTAGAACCAGAGTTGAAAGGCATATTTGATGAAGTTGCGAAACAAGGGCAGTACGGCGGCGGCGACCTCTACCGCTTGAAAAAAGGAAGCACAACGATTTACCTCAATCTCATTCCGGTGAAAGGACAGGAAGGCACGATCGTAGTGACTTGGCTAAAAGATCCAACAAAAGGATAGACGTAAGAAAACCGCAGAAACCTCGGTATAGGTCTGTGCGGCAACAGGTGGTCAAACTAAATAAAAGGGGATGCGGTTTACTCGATCGCTAGCGAGATGCGATCGCCACCCACATCCCTCAGTACACCTAAGGTTTGGACGACCTTCTCATACGGAAGCGACTTATCCGCCTTTAAAATAATGTTACCCTTCGGGTTTTTCTGAAAATAGCCCACGACTTGCTGAGCAATCTGAGTATCGTTGGCTGTAGTGTTGCCGATCATGACTTGTCCTTGTCTAGTCATACCAATCACCAGCGGATCGGGCGGCGTTTCCTTACTTACTCCCTGTTCTGTACTCGGCAGCAATGCATCAACCGATTGGAAGTTGGTTAATGACATAGACACTACAATAAAAAATGTCAGAATCGTCATGATCACATCCATCATTGGAAGAAGATTCAATTCTGGCATTTGAGAGCCGCGACTTTGATGTTTAAACTTCATGGTTATCCTCGAAGGGCAACTTCAGGAGCAGAGGATCGTTCGATTTCGTCTAAAAGTGGCTCGTACCACACTTGCCGGTAAATCAGTTCTAGCTCACCGCCGACTCTTGAGAAATATTCAACTTGCTGAGCTTGCAGCGTCACAGAAATCCGAAAAACACACAGCGCTAAAATTGCCACGACCATACCGACTGCGGTTGACATGAGAGATTCACCGATTCCCGCCGCCACTTTTGTCGTGTCTGTTGAGGTGCCCCCACCACCGATGTTGAGGTTATTAAATGTGAGGATAAGACCTGTCACCGTTCCCAGCAGTCCCAGAAGCGGCGCGAGGGCAACCACGGTTTCTAGTAACTTGTCGCCCTTTCGCATATTGGCAAATTCTTGGTCGCCTGCCGTTTCCATCGCAAGGCGAAAGGTTTCGGGCGTCGGCTGCTTGAGCTTGAGGGGCGCTAACAGAAATCGACCGAGTGGCATGGATTTCGATCGTTCTGCGATCGCACGGGCATCAGTCAAACTATAGCGTGCTGCTTCCAAAATATCATGGGAAAGTTGTGCTTCGGTTCGCCACAACTGGAACCAAAATACACTCCGATCTAGCGCACATGCAAGGGTCGCGATCGACAAACCTGCAAGAGGAATGACGACTGGGCCACCTTTACTTACAACTTCGTACAAATTGGACATTAAGCTAGGAAAAATTTAAGTTAGCGATGAATGCAACAGCGAAAACGATGCTTCAGATGCAGCAATTGATGCACAACAAGTCCCTACTTAGAATAGCGGAAGAGAACCGTGTGATAGTTAAGCTTAGGTAAGAAAGGCAATAACTTTAAGTTAAAAAATGAATTTGAGCTTTCATCTAATGCTTCGTTAATTGTTAGTAGCCCAACAATTCTATAGTTAAGTTTTAGATGCGTCTGCTCTGCCTTATCGTGAATTCACCGACGTTCGTTTCTGTAAATACGATATTCTGTAAATACAGAAATTGGTAAGACGAAAATTCGCGAATTACCTTTGTTGATTCATGGAGATAGAAGATGGTAGGTAAAAAAAGTAAAGCTGGTACAAACTCTAAAGCAGTTTCACCCAATCCCTCTAAAACAATCGAGAACAATGGTGTAGCTGAAAGCCCCGTTCCGGAGACCTCCCCAGCAACAGTAGAACCAATTGAAGCCAAAGAACTAACTACAGAACTAACTACAGAGAAGAAGTCTACTGAAGCCAAAAAAGCAACTAAACCAAATTCTGATCGTGCCGCGAAGAGTACAAACAACGGGCAGACTGTAGAAACCGTTGAGCCACAAACTGATAAAAAGTCGGCGAAAAAGCAAGAACAGGCAGCTAAAAAAGCGGAAAAAGAGGATTCCTCTGAGAAGTCAGTGAAAATGAAGCGTCTCACGTTGGATATCTCTAAGCCGTTGCACAAAGCGATTAAGGCGAAGGCGGTTGAAGAAGGCGTGCCGATGGCAGATATGCTGCGATCGCTGCTAAAAACCCATTACGGCCAGTGATATCTCGCCCTAAATCTCCCCTGCTGATCTGCAATGCCTGATCCATTAGAAGCGCCTAAGCATAGCGCTCTGGTTCTTTTGCTGCAGGACAACGGTGAATGTCGAATCTTTTCCACTCAGTAACGTTAAAGTAAGCGCTATCTCTAAGGATGGATGCTATCTCTAAGGATGGATGTCTATCAACATAATAGTACTGAAAAGCTCTATCCGCAGAGCCTCGCGCTCAGCCCAACGAATTCAGTAATGTCATTCACCAGGCGGTAACTAGGTTGATTTAGCGATCGTGAAATTTTTTGATGCAAAGTTTCTACTGCTCGGAGTCGCCGTTGCGCTGACAACGCTTCACTTGACTCTAGTGTGGCGGAGTGAGCATCCTGAATTATTAGAGCCAAGCGTGTTGTGTTGGTCGGCAGCTTGGTTCTTAACATGGCGGCAAGATTGGAGCAAGTTTAATAGCGGACGGACGGCAACTAGCGTTGGCGTCCTTGCGATCGCGTGGATTTTGCTTCGGAGTGCATCCATTACAGGATACGACTCATTCTTGCGATTTGCCCCTGTTATTTCGGGCGTCAGCTTAGTGCTATTGGCGTCTGGGTTTGGGCAACTGCGACAGTACTGGCGCGAGTTGGTTATTCTTGGATTTATTGCCATTCCAACCACGAGTTTGATGGCAGCACTGGACATCTCCCGCCCAACCGCAGACTTTGCCAGCAATCTGTTATGGTACGCAGGCTATCCTGTCACCCAGCAAGGCGTTAATCTGATTATGCCAACCGGAACCGTAGAAGTCTATTCTGGATGTTCTGGCATTGGCCTAATCTTTCAACTGCTTACGCTGACGTTCATATTTGTGATGCTCTTTCCGTTGAGCCGTCTTCAGACATTGATGTTACCGATCATTGCTGTTATCGTTGGTTTCGTAATTAACGGGATTCGTGTTGCGTTGATGGCAATTTTATTTGCCCAATCAAAACGAGAGGCATTTGATTACTGGCATTTAGGCAATGGCTCACTCATCTTTTCACTGATCGCTGTTTCGTTACTCGGCGGAGTGTGCTACCACCTATTAGAGCAAGCAGAGCGCTCTGATGTGCAAGAAGGAGCCGAGCCGTGAAGCAGTGGGAACAAGTCCGCAGTTACCTGTTAGCTGCTACGTTACTAGGGAGCCTGGGTGTTTTAGGAAAGCTCGTTCTCTTTCCTAAAAATCAGATGCCGGACATGCCAACATATACGTTTCCAACAACAGTGCCGCTGCAAAAGTGGCGGTTTGTGCAGAGCTATCCGATGACGCTTCAGAAGGAGACTGCACCTGCTCTCGTAACCAGCGTCGATGCTCAAACGGTAGCGGGTCAGCAGTATCGATACATCCAAAACGGAGCGCCATTAACGATCGAGATGCGCTACTTTGTGGACACTTACATTCACGTTCCGTCTATTCTAGAAGACTCAACGCTCGCCTCTCGTAAGCCGGACTACAAAGTACTCAACTCAGCAACGGGAGAATATGCGCGATTTGAAGAATTTGGCAAAGTGCATCAGAGTGCTTGCGTGACGCAGTACGGTGGAACTTCGGTCAGCGATCGCCAGTTACGCCAACGCCAAAACACCCTGCCTGTGCTGTCAAAGCGCTTTTTCCCGTGGTTCTTGGGTCAAGCTTCATTGCGGGATTTGCGCTGCGTTTGGGTCAACATGGCGATCGAAACTCGGGCGTTGAATGCAAACTCGCAACTGCTAGATCAAACGTGGTCGGAGTGGGTGCAATGGTGGCAGAACCATTATCCTGATTTGTGATGCGAGCCTCTGAGCGTCTCTCGCCGGAGCAAGAATGATGTCCGGCGTTAAGATTGGCGTTACAAAAGAACCATTGAATTGCAGTTATTCCAATCGCACCGTTAAAGTTCGAGTCTGGGTTTCGTGGGGTTGCAGTATCGCGGCGGTTCCCTTTTGACAAGCGGTTTCTAAGTCATAAGGCATGGTTGTACACGGCTCTAAAATCAATACATAGCGATCGCACCAACCGCCATAGCTTTGAAACACCCAAACGTAGGGAAAATCGGCTGTGTCGAATCGTAATTTCAGCGTTGATCTCAGCGGAGTTGTGCCGTTCTCCAATCGTGACTTAGAAATGCCACATTCGCCCACGGCTAATTCTGAACTGTAAAAGAATTCTTGAAGCTGCGACGATCGCGCTCGGGTGTGCTGCACATTCACTTCGTTTCCGGCTGCATCTAATGCTGTTGGAAACTGAGTTTTGCCGTCGCGTCCGATGATGCGGCTAAAGTCGAGAACCACAGGTTCGATGAGGCAATTTGGCAGCAAAATTTCGTCACCGGGTTCAATCGCGATCGCGGCATGTTGCTTAAACAAAAACGGAATCTCTTGATCTGACTGATTTTGAAAGCTGTAGGTGAGGGTGAACTCTGGCTCTGTTGGGTGGAGTTGAATCCTTTTTTTGACGTGTACCGGAACCGTGTGACACATCAACTCAAGATGCAGGTCAAAAGGCACATGCGATTTTACACCCCAAGCTTGCGACCAAAACTCGCCATGATCGACTAGTTGATATGCCCGAAATTCACCTTCCACATCGTTTGGAAAAATCTCGTCCCAGCCGCCAGTCCAATTCCCATCAAACGAGGCTCCAAGGGCTAGGGTTCTAGTTTGTGACTCGTCGTAATCGGGCGGATGCCAAAGCCAATTCTGCCCTGTTTTTTTATCGCGTAGTTGATCGATTCGCCCTCCTAAATCGGGACGCACGACCAGTTGAAGTGCAGAATTTTCTAAATTAATCGCCTCAGAATTCTGTTGAGTCGATCCCAAATCGTGTCGCAATACTTGATCCTCACATACTCTAGTAAAAATTTTACTGCTGTCCGAACTGAAACTTTAGCCAGTTTCAGAGCCTTTGCTGTTTTCAGAAGATCTGTTACTTCTGAAGAAGCCTTTGCTGTAATGATGGATACCATACTCTTAACTGCTCAGTTCTCATTGTAAAAATTGGCAGTGAATATCTTAGAGCGGTTAAGAGTCCCCGAAACTGCGGTAAAGACCATCGACGACTGAGTGCATCTTTAAGCCACTCTGCAATTAATCGGCGGCTGATTAGTTGATAAAATCGCACTTGACTGCGGAGTAAGTGATCAGAATTTTTTCTAAGGAAAAGTGCCTGATTTAAGCCAGAAATAGCAGAAACTTGGTAGCGCGAAAGCCGACCGCTGCCACTATTAAAATGGTGTGCTTTAGCATTGCCTGCCTCAACCAAAGCTCCATGTCGAGAGATTCGATAGCTAACATCCGCATCTTCAGCCATTGCATAGTACAGCAGCAGGGGTTCAAAGGGTTCAGCTAAAAGCACTCCACGTCGAAAGGTCATGCGATATCCTGCCATGATATGGACTGGATGGGTATTCAATTGCTGAACAGCCATTGGAATTTCACGATCGGGATAGTCTTGATCGTAAGGAATCCAAAGCTGTTCCATGTCCATCAAAAGCAGATACTTCCAGAGCAGTCTCTGAAGCGCACCCAATCGCGAAAATTGTTGGGTTGACCAACCTACTTTTTTCTTAGTGTCACTAACTTCTACTTCTGAAGGTGGAACATCGATCGCCGCTGCCTGCACGCCCTTCACTCGTTCTTCGGGATCTGCCTCGTAGACGCGCATGATTTCTTCAGCACACATCGGATACATAAACGTATCATCATCAAACAAAAACAAAACATCCGCAGTGGCTAAGTCAATGCCTTGATTTCGTTGATGGGTTGAAGATCGAGTGTGGGCAGCGACATAAGTCCAGCGAATCTGGGGATGATGGGCTGCAATCTCAATCGAAATGCGATCGCGGGTTTCCTCCCACCGATCACTGGCATCAACAACGATAATTTCACTAGGTGGACGAGTTTGTTCCACTGCAAGTTTAAGACAGGTTGGGAGAACTTTCTCACGGTTGTAGGTTGCAACAACGAGTCCCCAAGTTAGCGATCCTTCGGAGCTTGGCAAAGCCAATCGCACCATAGCAAAACCTCAAAAGTAAAATCTCAAATGACCAAACGAGTTGTACCAACTTCAGAAGCCAAGAAGAGGTAATAGGCTATTTCCACTCCATTAAAGTGAGCAGCGGACACAGACTAGGGGAATCAGATCAGGGGGGAGGAACAACATCTCCAGCAGATCGCACTTGAGTGTCTCCAACCTCGTGAAGGCTAATCACACCACCTTCATCAGAGCAAACGAGAAGTCCAATCCAGGTTCCCAATATCAGTGAATGCTGAATCCTGCCTTGGAATCGGGGTACTGGCTTCCCTAAAGCTTGAATCTCAATCTTGAAGTTTGGAACATGACTCAGAGCTTTGTCTGAGTCGAGAACCCTAGAGTCGATCGAATAATCTGGCAGCGAAATACCATCGCCAGGTTCGATTCCGATCTCGGCATAGTGTTTGAGCAAAACCGGAGTCTCTTCATCCGGTCGATCCTGAAAACTAGATGTGAGCGTATCTAGCTCTGTTGTTTTGTCATACAGTTGAGGGATTCGCCCTGTTAAATTAGAGGGAACGACTAGCCAAAGTTTAGAATTTTCTAAACTAATAGACTCAGAATTCTTTTGGGTGGATTCTAAATCTTGTCGCACTGCTTAACCCTCATACGCCGTGATAGGAATCCTACTGCGGCATAGATAGGCTAACCTCTATCTGAAGATATGTGCCATAAGCCTAGATTTAACCCTCAAAGACGTTAAGTGACGGCTAGTATCAGCAGCACTTACCTGACTAAACCCCACTGTAAATTAGAGGTCATTAAACGTGCTGACTCACCCAATCTGCACTCTTCTGCAACCCGAGATCAGAACTGCAAACTTTAGCGAGTCTCATCGCCTCTACATCTTCTTTCCAAATTGGCAGGCTGACGGTGAACGTTGCGCCTTGCCCTTCACCTGCACTCGTCGCCTCGACCTGACCCCCATTAAGTTCCACTAAATGGCGGACGATCGCAAGCCCTAACCCTAACCCGCCAAATTGGCGAGTCATACTGCTATCGACCTGGCGAAATTGATCAAAAATAATCGGCAAAAACTCTGAGCTAATGCCAATGCCCGTATCCACAACTTGAATTTGAACATGTTCTGAGGTTCGAGGAACCAGAGACGGAGGGCGAATCGAATTTTGCAAATTGAGAGGCATAGAGTTGGGCTGACGCTTAAGACGAATTTCTACCTTCCCCGATTCAGGCGTAAACTTGATTGCGTTTGAGAGTAAATTGCCAATCACTTGCTGCAATCGCGCCGGATCGCCCCAAACTTGGCCCCCCGGCGTATCTAACACGGCGGTTAACTGGATCGATTTTGCCTCTGCTGATGGACGAACCGCTTGCAGAGCGTTACTAATAATTGCTTCTAAATTAACTAGCCCAAACTTGAGGTGAAGTTTTCCTTGAATAATTTTAGAGATATCTAAAATTTCCTCTACCATGCTGGCTTGGGCAGCGGCATTGCGCTCAATGGTTTCTAAGGCGCGATCGCGGGCTTCCGCATCAAAGGAACGCGATCGCAAGAGGCGCGACCAGCCCAGCACCGCATTGAGAGGAGTCCGCAACTCGTGAGAGAGAATCGCTAGAAATTCATCTTTTAAGCGGTTAGAAGATTCTGCCTCCTGACGCGCGAGTTGCTCTTGCACCACCTGAACCCGGGCGAGTTCAGCTTGCTTACGGGCGGTGACATCTTCTAGCGTTCCGACATAGCCGAGGAGTTGACCCTCCGCCGATAGCATAGGAGCCGAGCTAACGTGCACCCAGCCGATCGTGCCATACGCCAACTCAACCCGAAACTCATCGGAGTACTCGCCGCCATCATTTAGATGGGCTTGCCAGCTTGAAATGGCGCGATCGCGATCGCTTGGATGAACAGACTGAAGCCAGGATGTATCAATGCGTTCTCCCATCGAGAGATAGCAAATCGCCTGACATCGCGGATTCGTATAGGTGCACCGTCCATCGGGATCGGTGACGAAGATGCCGACGGGCGAGCAGGTACTCAACGAACGAAATCGTTCTTCGCTCTTCCGCAATTCGGTGTTGACGGCAATCAGTTGGGCAGCTTGATGCTTTAATGCCTCGGATTTTTTGAACAGATCGACGAAAACAGAGACTTTAGAGAGAAGAACGGCAGCGTCAACTGGTTTTTGCAAATAATCGACCGCACCGCAGGCGTAGCCCTGAAACATTTTCTGGTCGTTATCGAGTGCCGTCAGGAAAATAATGGGTGTTTGACGCGATTTAGAACGGTGACGAATCAGTTCGGCAGTTTCAAACCCGTCGATCCCAGGCATCTGCACATCCATGAGAATGACAGCAAATTCTTGATGCAGGAGCGATCGCAGTACCTCTTCTCCCGATCTTGCTCGAACCAAAATCACATCTAAATGCTCTAAGATGGCTTCTAAAGCAAGAAGATTTTCTGGCTGATCGTCCACGAGCAAAATCTTAACTTTCGACTGCGACTCCATATGCGTTTTCATCGAGAGAACAAAGTGTCCAGTGAGAACGGGGGAGCTAAACCCATGTTGCTCCTTATGCTTAATTCAGCCCAGCAACGTGATTATGCCTAGCTGTCCATGTTAGTGCCTTGAGAGGGAGAATCGTCTCTAGCTGGAGTAGGAGATGTTGTTTTAATTGCTCCCACTAAATGAACTGGAACCATAGTATCCACAATTAAATTAATAGACTTTTTTTGTGATATTTCGTTGCTCTAATTCAACTAAGTGTTCTAAGTGTTTATCGGTAGCACAACCAATTAGAGATTTATCATAAATAATAATTAAACTGCTGGATTTGATATGAGCAATCCGTTATTAAGAATAAAAACTTAGTATTCGTAGTAGCTATCAAATTCATTTACAGATTGATTCTAGTTTTGGTAACTGGAGTATTGCATCTTTACTTTTTTAGAACGAATGAGGAGGATTTTGAGATTAAACATTACGAATCGCAGGTCAAGGATTACATCACTGAAGGCAAAGCAGAGATTCAGATTGGCAACTCGTTCTATCGATCGCAGAGCGCTATTTCAAGAGATTTAGGAGTCTTAGCGGCTGAGGTTTATCGTCAGAGACAGGCTCGTTTAAGAGTGCTAGATGTGATGTCAGGATGCGGTATCCGTGCCCTCCGCTATGCCCTGGAAAGTCAAGCCGACTGGGTATGGGCAAATGACGGCAATCCAGATGTAAGCGAGGTTTTGCAGCACAACTTAGCCCAATTGGCCTTGCCAAGCCCTACAGGAACGCTGCCCTCGACGCGCTATCAGATCACCCATCAAGAGGCAAATCGTCTTTTACTCGGGTGCTACTACCGCCAAGATTTTTACGACTTGGTGGATTTAGATTGCTTCGGTTCTCCGGCACCGTATTTGAGCGCAAGTCTAGGAGCAGTCGCGATTGGAGGATTACTCTATCTCACCAGCACCGATGGACGAACTGCAACCGGACATGCTCCTCAAAACTGCTTATCTGATTATGGAGCGTATGTGCGCGTCCACCCAGCAGGACACGAACAGGGATTGAGGCTCCTGATTGGCCGCGTTCAACAACTCGCCGCGACCAATGGCTTTGGAGTAGAACCCATTTTTTCGTTTTTTAAGGGACAAATCTATCGAGTCATGGTGCGCTTGGTAGCGCGATCGTGCTTAACGCCCCAAAATTACGGCTACTTAGGATACTGCCATCACTGTGGCAACTACCGCGCGATCGCATGGCGAGAGTTAGGACGAGCGGTCTGTCCTCACGATGCTCAACCAATGGTAGTCACAGGCCCGATTTGGCTGGGTCAACTGCACGATGCGGAGTATCTCCAAGCCTGCATTGCCCTTGCCGAAGCTTGGAATTGGAAGTCGCAAGCTCGACTGCTGCGGCTAATGCAGACCGAAACAGACCTGCCGCCTTACTTCTATCTGTTAGGTGAAATTGGGCGGCGTGGTCAAATCGATATTCCGAAACGAGCCTCGCTAACGCAAATTTTGCAAGACTGGGGTTATCGGGTCAGTTCGACTCATATTCATCCTGATGCGATTAAGACCGATGCAAATTTGCAGACCTGCGTTCGAGCTGCAAAATCCATTAGTGCTTGAAAGCTGGTACTTGAAAGCGAGCCAACGGATTTCGCGGAGCCAACCCAAGAGACTTTGCGGAGCTAACTCAAACGGAGCTTGGTGAAGCCGATCGCACGCTTACGAATTGGCTCGCATCAACCGTACCTTCGCAGACTCTAACTGAGGGCTAGGATCGACCGTCACCCACGTTGAGCCATTTCGCTGGCGCGCTTCATAGTGAAGATGCGGGCCTGTTGAAACGCCAGTGCTACCCACTCGTCCGATCACCGCGCCCGGTTCTACCTTTTGCCCAGGGCTGACAAAAATCTCGGAAAGATGAGCATACATCGTGTCTTGCTTGCCGTTTTGGTGTTCCACTACGATCGCGAGTCCATATCCGCCTAAACGATCGGCAATGGCAACTTTTCCTTGACGGGTCGCCAGAATCGGAGTGCCCTGCGCCGCGCCCAGATCGATGCCAGAATGAAATCGCTTGACCCGCGTGATGGGGTGAGTGCGCCAACCGTAGCTCGATGTGACTGGAACAGGCGCAGGTAGAGGATACACGACTTCACCTGTGGGATCGCTGATCTGACCAGACTTAGGAAGATTAGGGTTGTACGCTAGATTCGTCGAGGACGAATTGGTTGAGGACGGATTGACAACGGCATAATCACCATCACTCGACCCAACAAACTTATCGAAGCGACTTGCTTGGGAGTTTGGCGGAGTCAATTGCGGCGTCTTCGGCTCGTTTCTAAACAGAGATTGCTTTGACTTCACAGGACTTTGAGGCAGATTTCTCGATTGAATGATGATCGGAACTCGGTCAACCTCTCGAACCGCCACTGGAATTTGAGTGATAACAGGAGCCTGAGCAACAGTCTGAACGACACGAGGTTTAGCTTGGGGGGATTTAGCTTGAGGCAGTTTAGCTTGAGGGGGGTTGACGATGATTGGAGCTTTAGCAACCTGCGTTGGTTTAGAAAGCGGACTCCTGGCTTGCATCGAGCTAATCGTTTCTAACACCTGCGATCGCACCTCAGAAGCAATTTCCGGGTCTTGTAGAGTTTTTCTGGCTTGCTCAAATTTTTGTTGGGCAGCGAATTGGTAAGCACGAGCAATCAGGGCTTCTTGTCGCTTTGCTTGTTTCGCCGCCTTATCTTTCACTACAATCTCGGCTAACCGCTGTTCTAGCAGCTTTTGCTGCTGCACAACTGCCGGGTTCGCGAGCCGCTGAGCGGACTGCTCTTGCAGGTGTTTCGGTTGATCCAAATTCTTTTGATCGATTTGCTGACCTAAATTTTGTTGACCTACATCAGGAGTAGCTGATGTGGCTCTCTCAGCAGTTGACTTGTTTAAGGGCTTCTCAATCGCAATCCGCTGTTTCACCTCATTCTTAGACTGAATTTCAGTTGCAGATTGAGTTTTGAGGATCACCGGTTCGACGGAGACAGGTAATACGGTTTGAGTAGAAACAATAACGTCTTTTGTGGAGGATATTCTTTTGGGTGTAGATGAAGGAGTTGAGGCCTTAGTTGCTACTTTGGTCGAAACCATCCCTTTTGACGACGATACGGACTTCACCGTTTGAGAACGGCTGAGCGAAGTAGCCTGTGCTTTAAGAACGGGTTTCGGGTCGGCGGCTTGAGAGGGATTTGGGGCTTTGGCAATGGGGTTCGGTGCAGCGGCTTGAGAATTGAGCAAAGTTCTAGAAGGCGTTGCAGAAATTGCGCGAGGGGCAGGCGTCGAGATGATGACTGGAGTTTGAATCGGAATAGGACTCACGGAGATTGATGGAACTGAGATCGATTCCGGAATCGCGATCGCAGGCGTTGGATCTACCTTCGGGTTTGCCTGAGGAAGCGGCGCTTTCTGCTGAGTAACGGCGATCTCTTCTACAGATTTGTCGTTGGCGAGTTGGGCATCTTGAACAGATTGCAATGCCAAGATTGAGGGAACTAGCTCTAACATCGTACTCCTAGCGAGGGAGGGACATCCAGCTAGTACACTTCTCTACGTAGATTTCAGGATGAAATAATCTGTCTATATAAAGAGATCTCATTTCTTCATAGAAACTTTATGCAGAAAAGAGGGTTGCCTCAGAACTAACACAGATATCCAATTGCCAGCCGACGTTGTAACGGATGTAGCGGATGTAGGATTTACATACTCGCCCCCTTAATCCTTCAAGTTTGAGGGAGCTAGAAAGGGGACTCTCCCAATTGGCGGATTGGAGGCAACGCCGATTGTGTAAGTTTCGGGATTAATCCTTCTACCGTTCTTCTACTACATCAAGTCAAATCGCGCGATCGCAACCTAGATAGATCTGTCATAGATCAGCCGTTTCAGCTACATCCGCTACCAATCAATCCTCTTACTGACAAAACTGCTCGACGCAGCGCACAAACATCTCAACTCCCATGCCCAGCGCCGTCTCATCGAAGTCGAACCGGGGATGGTGATGAGGAAAGTCGAGTCCTTTTTGAGCGTTGGCAGACCCCAAAAAGAAATAGCAGCCTGGGATTTCTTGCAAGAAAAATGACATGTCTTCACCGCCCATGGTTTGACAATTGGGAACAACACCGAGCGGTGACTCAATCACAGTTTCTGCGACCGACCGAACCAGATCCGCGATCGCGCCGTCATTGATCACAGGCGGATAGAGCGACTGATAGCTCAAGTCATAGTTTGCGCCGTGGCTTTGACAAATTCCAGCAATAAGTTGCTCGATGCGTCGCTCAAAATACCCCGCATAGTTTGAGTTGAAATAGCGCACCGTTCCACTCAAATGAGCCGTATCTGCAATCACATTGAGAGCGGTTCCAGCGTGAAATTTGCCGACCGTCACAACCGCTGACTCAATCGGGTCAATATTCCGCGCCACGATCGTTTGCAGCGCATTCACGACTTGAGATGCCACCACAATTGAATCGATCGTCTGTTGAGGAATCGCGCCATGTCCGCCTTTACCCAAGATAGTACAGTGAAAGGTTTCTACGGCTGCCATTAGTGCCCCTGCCCTCACCCCTACTGTGCCCAGAGGTAAGTTATTCCACAGGTGGAGTCCTACGATCGCGTCTACATCAGGATTCTTTAAGACGCCAGCCTCAATCATCGGTTTCGCTCCACCCGGACCTTCTTCCGCAGGCTGAAAGATGATTTTGACCGTCCCTGCAAAATCGCGATGATGGGCGAGATAGTAAGCTGTGCCGAGCGCGATCGTCACATGTCCATCGTGTCCGCAAGCGTGCATTTTGCCGTCGTGCTGAGACTTGTAGGGCACATCATTTTCTTCCTGAACCGGCAAAGCGTCCATGTCGGCTCGAATCGCCAGCACTCGACCAGGACGATTGCCCTCAAGGGTTGCGACAATTCCCGTCTGGGCAATTTCAGTTTGGTGAGGGATACCCCAGTCTTGAAGTTTTTGGGCGATAAAGTCGGCAGTTAGTTTTTCTGTAAAACCAAGTTCTGGACGCTGGTGGAGGGTTCTACGCCACGTCACCAACTGGGGCTGGAGCGATCGGATCTCTAAGCGAATGCGTGATAAATGAGCCGAAACGGAACTCAGACTGGTAGAAGACATACAACTGACCTTATTTTTAGATGACGACAGAGAAGCATAGAGAAAATTTTATCCACCTGGTTACAGCTCTTGATTCATGAACAATCAAGGGAGCAAACCCTTAGCATTTACATCCTCTACCTTCAGATTAAACAACTTCAGATTAAACGCTGTGGTAAATGGTCTTCTGTCAGTTCTGCATGCGACGTTTAATGGCACCTGACTTGAAGCATACAGAATTTCTATAGCTATAATTTTCGTCGAAAATTCCTTATACGATCGCAAAGCTGAACAATTTGGAAGATTTGCATTACTGTTAGGGCAAGACAATTAGGTCAAGGCAAATGATTTAGTCAAGACAAATGATTTAGTCAAGACAAACAGCTAATAGGGAGGACAGGAATGTTTACTCAGATCAAGATAGAACGATATATAGCTATATATAATCAAGCTAAGTCAATTGCAGGGTGTTTCCTCAAATTAGGCTCGGCGGCAAATCAGCCTGCGTTCTAGATTCAAAGCATTCTAGATTCAAGGGTGAAAATTATCGACATAATTATCTTGGAAAAACCGCTCTGATTCAAAAATCTGCGCGATTGGCTCCAAGAGATTTGCATTGCAAAGTCAGTTGAATTCTCTAGTACTTAGATCAGACTGCATCTTTACCAATTGGGCATTTTGACGCTTCGGAGTATCTATCATCGTCAGTATCTACTACCGTCTTTTAGCAACAGGGTTAGCTCTGCAACGATCGACATCATGGGAAAAGCAGGAAAGGCACTTAAACAAGTACTGTCTAGCCACGGCATTAGCCAAAACCGCTTGGCAGTGACCATGGGAATCAACCGTTCTACCGTTCACCAGTGGGTGAATGAGATCAGTGACCCTCTAGCTGAAGCTGTCACTGAAGTTATCAAAGCATTGCGGGAACTCGATGGCACTGCCGCCGAGCAGTTTGTAGACCTTTATCTGGAACGGCACGTTCAGGAAGGAGATCGAGACCAGGAAAATTTGTAATTCGTAATCAATCGAGTTGAAAATCTTCAAAGTGTTTGAAGAATCGATAGACTTTTTCTGTCGATCAACAGGTTACGATGCAAACACAAATGCTTTTGATCGAAAACGTGTAGTTCAGAACACCCCGTAAAGTAAGGCACGGACTGGGATCAAGGTAATTACCCCCTAATATTGGCGGGTTTAAATTTCGTGGAAGTAGGTCAAGCCAATGTTTATTCACACTTCTACGATTTAAGCTCCGCTTTGCAAACGCTCAGAGATTAATCTATGACTTATACTATGACTGCCGCTCCTGCTGACAGATTGAGTGCCAAATTACCATCGTCACTCAAACGGTTAGCAGACATTGCGTTCAACTACTGGTGGTGTTGGACACCAGATATGATCTCGCTGTTTCAGACGATTAGCCCTGAGGAGTGGGAGCGCTGTGGACACAATCCGGTCGCTTTACTAGAAACCGTGAGCTATGAGCGTCTGGCGCAACTGACCTGTGATCCCCAATACATGACGCGGTTAGAAGGACTGGCAGATCAGTTCGATCGCTACATGAAGGCGGATAGCACGTGGTCGAGCCGCGTTGCCCCACAAATTACAGCTGAGAAGCCAATCGCTTATTTTTGCGCTGAATTTGGCATTCACGAATCGCTGCCGATCTACTCGGGCGGTTTGGGCATTCTGGCTGGGGATCATCTCAAATCTGCTTCGGATTTGGGCGTACCGCTGATTGGTGTCGGATTGCTCTACCGTCAAGGTTATTTTCATCAGCGCCTCAATGGCAGCGGCTGGCAAGAAGACTATTACACCAACAATCCGTTTGAGCAGATGCCGCTTGAACTGCTCAAAGATGAGGGCGGAGTGCAGCCCCTCAAATTTGAGATTCAGGTTCGCCACCGGACGGTCAAGATTCAGATCTGGAAAGCGCAGGTTGGACGGGTCAGCCTTTATCTACTCGATAGCGATCGCGAGGATAATGATCCCATCGATCGCTGGCTCACCGGGCACCTGTACGGCGGCAACCAAGAAACGCGCATTGCCCAAGAAATCGTGTTGGGTATTGGCGGCGTGCGGGCGCTACAAACCTTAGGCATCGAGCCATCGGTGCATCACTTAAACGAAGGTCACGCGGCATTCTGCTTATTAGAAGTGTGTCGGTTAGAAATTCAGAAAACAGGCAAATCGTTCTACGACATCGAAAAATCGGTGCGCGATCGCTGCGTCTTCACCACACACACGCCCGTCCCAGCAGGACACGATGTGTTCTCCGCCGACCTGATGGATTCGTTCTTCGCCAATTACTGGGATCAGCTCCGGTTGTCTCGTGAGCAGTTCTTAGCGTTGGGTGCTCGTCGATTGGGCGATCCTTGGGAACCGTTTGGCATGACCGTTCTGGCGTTGCGGCTGTGTCGCTCTGCGAATGGCGTCAGCGAACTGCACGGCAAGGTTTCACGCAAAATGTGGACGGTGATGTATCCCGAAAAATCAGAGGATGCCGTTCCGATTGGCTACATCACGAATGGCGTTCATGCGGCAACGTGGGCAGCTCCCCTGATGCAAGACTTGTACAACAGATACCTGGGTGAGGATTGGACAACTCAACTTGTCGATCCCCAAACTTGGGCAAAAGTTGATCAGATTCCCAATGAAGAATTGTGGGAGCGCCATCAAATCCTCAAGGAGCGGCTGATCGCCCATACGCGATACAAGGTGCGTCAATCACGGCAGCAGCGCGGCGAACATGGCGTTTCGATTGAGGCGACCAACCGACTCCTCGATCCAACCATTCTGACGATCGGCTTTGCCCGTCGCTTTAGCCCATACAAACGGGGTGATTTGCTGCTGCGGGATGCAGAACGAGCGCTGAGGATTTTTAGCAATAAAGAACGTCCGGTGCAAATTATCTTCTCTGGTAAGGCACACCCTAGAGACGAAGAAGGCAAGCGGATTATTCAACGGATTATCGAATGGTGTCGCAATCATGGCAATGTCAACGATCGCGTGGCATTTATCGAAGATTACGACATGCATACGGCGCGGAAGTTAGTGCAAGGCGTTGATGTGTGGCTGAATAATCCCCGTCGTCCGCTCGAAGCGTCTGGAACCAGCGGTCAGAAGGTCTGCTTTAACGGCGGTCTGAATTGCAGTGTGCTAGACGGCTGGTGGTGTGAAGGCTACCAGGAAGATGCGAACGGCAAAGGCACGAATGGTTGGGCGATTGGTGAAGACGCCAACACCAGCGACCAAGCCCTGCAAGACCGGATTGATTCCGAGTCGCTGTATCAGCTGTTAGAAGAGGAAATTGTGCCGCTTTACTACGATCGCGATGAGAAGGGCATCCCTCACGGCTGGATTGCGATGATGAAAGGCTCGCTGAAAACGAACTGTCCTGCCTTCAGTACACATCGGATGATCGCGGATTATGTTGCGCAAGTCTATGCTCCCGGAACAAAAGCGTTTGAAATAACGCTGGCAAAAGTTCCACAGCAGAGCAGCTTCTAATTTATCGTCGTAACTCGGTTACTCTCTGTTCGATCCCTCTGTTTGATAATGAGAGTTCGATAATGAGAAAACCGAGTTATGAATGATCTATGAGAAATCCTCCTCAGCCCATTCCTGATGCTTTTAGAGGCGATAGCTGGCGATTTGCGTCCCTCCCAGCAGGTGATATCGTTGATGCCTTCCGTGATCGCCTCATTCCGTTTTTAAACCTACCCCACGACTTACAACCTCTGAACCTTGGGTTGGCCTCAACGCTGCCCATTCCAGGAGTTGTGTTTGATGGGGGGCGGAGATCGCGGCAACTCGCTCAATGGCTACAAGACTCCCAACCTGTTTCTCTCAATTACATTGCAGGTGCGCCCGACGGACTCATTCTAGAAGCCGGAGAGCGCGATCGCTGGATTCTCAACACGTTTGATGACCCAGAGGTACGATCGGCGGCGGAGCAGTATGAACAGCGTAAACACGCGAGTGGAGGGCTGCATTTTCTGCTCGTTCAGCCAGATGATTCTGGGATGACGTACACCGGAGTTTGGTTATTACAGCGTCAGGACTCAGACACCGTAAAGCATTAAAATAAATCCTGGTTTCCTCCTCTAGAAATTTATGTCACAAGCAAAAATCGGCATCATTGGCGGTAGCGGTCTCTACACAATGGATGCCTTGAAAGACGTAGAGGAACTGCGTGTTAAAACACCGTTTGGTGATCCGTCGGATGCTCTGATTTTAGGGACATTGGACGAAACGCGAGTTGCATTTCTAGCGCGACATGGACGAAATCACCATTTGTTGCCGTCTGAGCTTCCGTTTCGGGCAAACATCTATGCGATGAAGAGTTTGGGCGTCCAATACTTGATTTCAGCGTCGGCAGTGGGATCGCTAAAAGAAGAAGCGAAGCCGCTTGACATGGTACTCCCCGATCAGTTTATCGATCGCACCAAAAACCGCATCTCTACGTTCTTTGGAGAGGGAGTTGTGGCGCACGTCGCCTTTGGCGATCCGGTCTGTCTCAATCTAGCGAACGTGCTGGGGGACGCGATCGCAAGTCTCAATCTAACCGATGTGACGCTGCATCGCGGTGGAGCGTACGTCTGTATGGAAGGTCCCGCCTTCTCGACCAAAGCAGAATCAAATTTGCATCGGAGTTGGGGCGCGACGGTGATCGGCATGACCAATTTACCCGAAGCCAAACTGGCTCGTGAAGCTGAAATTGCCTACGCAACACTAGCGTTAGTCACAGATTACGACTGTTGGCATCCCGATCACGATAGTGTCACGGTTGAGATGGTGATTGGCAATCTTCAGCGCAATGCGACCAATGCTCAAAAAGTGATTCAAGAGACGGTGCGACGGTTGACCCAGAATCCGCCTCCGTCCGAGGCGCACTCGGCGTTGAAGTATGCGATCCTCACGCGGTTGGATAAAATTCCTGACGCCGCTAAAGAAAAGCTGAACTTACTACTAGAAAAGTATCTTTAATCGATGACCTGTGGAATTACCGATTAAACGCCTCACCCAAGACCTGCTTGCTACGATCGCATCTCAGTCTCGCATGAGTTCTCGTCAGCGCCAAAACTACAACTTTCACGAATTAGACGAGCGGGTTCAGCGTTTTCTCAACGTTCTACAACCCGGAACTTATGTGCGTCCTCACCGCCATCGACGTGTACCCGATGTGAATGGCTTCGAGTTTTTTTTGGTGCTACAAGGGGCGATCGCGCTGCTGATTCTAAACGAACAAGGTGAGGTGCTGCAAACGGAGCGAATTACAGCCAATGGCGAAACTCGCGGCATTGAGTTAGCCGAAGGAATCTATCACACGCTAATTGCGTTAGAACCCGATACGGTGATGCTAGAGATTAAAGAAGGGCCTTACGATCGCGCCTCCGATAAAGAATTCTTGGAGCAATTTCCAACGGAAGGCACAGTTGAAGCGCAACACTGGGTGAAAACGTGGGAGACTTTCGCCTAAGCAGCGCTTTTTTGGAAGATCATCACGTGTTGTTGAGGCAAACTATTGATCGTTTCTAGGTGAGTTAGTCCCAGCGATCGCAGTTCTTTCTTCGCCTGTTTCTGGGTCATTTTGTGCAACGGTTTGATCATCACAAATGGATTTTCGCCACGATATTCGACCAGTACAATCCGTCCGCTGGGTTTGACCGATTGCGCGATCGCGCTCATCATTTCTCGTGGATACTCCAACTCATGATAGACATCCACCATCAATGCCACGTCAACGCTATTTTCTGGCAGATTCGGACTGGTCAGACTGCTTAAGATCGGTTCAACATTGGAAATCTGTTTCTCTGCTTTGAGCGCATTCAGAATCTCAATCATTTCGGGCTGAACATCCACGGCGTAGACTTTACCTTGAGGCAGGGCGGATGCAATTCGGAAGCTAAAGTACCCGGTTCCAGCACCAATATCGGCGACAACATCGCTCGGCTTCAGACTCAAGGCGGCGATCACTTTTTGCGGTTGTTCTTCAGCATCTCGCCCCGATCGCTCTAACCATCCCGCTCCTTCATAACCCATCACATGAGCGATCTCGCGCCCCATATAAATCTTGCCGATTCCATCTGGATTGTGTCGGGTACGTTGTTCATAAACTGGAGCATCAGCATAAACAACACTCGGAAGCCCCAACCAACACAACCCTATAATCAGCACCAATAAAAGGTTCCGCACCATCACAGTTCTCTAACCACAACGCCTTTACTTTACAAGACAGACTCACGAGAACCTTCACGCTATCGAATTACTTGCTTCTGGCCGCGTCGCCTCTCGTACTTCGTTGCAACCTGTGTGAACTAACTGCGATCGCTTGTACATCAAGCTGCAACTGGTGTGATCGTAGTTCGCACGCTTGTACATCAAGCTGCATCTGATGTGAACTAACTACGAGCATTTGTATATCAAAGTACAACCGAGCAATCCTAACTACTATTCCGGCCGCGCGGATGAACTGATTTTGTCTCAGAAGAAATTCAGAAGAATTGTGCGATCGCAACTCCACTAGCGCTTCGCTCTGCCAAGCTCAAGGAATCGCTCATTAGACTCTCTGCAAGAGTTTTTCCCTCTCCTAGATTGCTTGTAGACTGTTTATCGAATTGCATTCAATCAGGAGTTCTTGTAATCCATGCCTGTTCCTCACCAGGTCAGATCCATTTTCTCGTTCTTCAAATCGTCGGTTGTTCTCAACGTTGTGATTGCAGGATGCGTTGCGATCGCGCTTGTCGTATTTGCAACTCCTTCACGAGCAATGCAGGCGCAAGTTAGTCCCAGTAGTCCTCAGCTAGGAGATACGATTTCGGTCATTGTGCAAGCTCAAGGCGCGGCTCCGACAGTCACAATGGGCGCAAAAACCTATCCAACGTTTGATATTGGCAACAATCGGTATCGTGCCCTCTTGCCAACTACCCCGTTAGATCGTCCGGGAACCCTTGCTCTTAAAGTGAATGCAGGTAGCGGCGTTCAAACGCTAAACGTGAAGCTACGGAATCGCTCATTTCCAACTCAGCGAATTTGGCTTCCCCCCGGCAAAGATGGAGATGGCACAGACTTAGAGTTCGATCGCGTCGATGCCTTCAAAGCGATCGTCAGTCCGCAGAAGTTTTGGAACGGCAAGTTTGCCCGTCCTAACGTTGGGGAAGTAACGACTGGATATGGCTTGCGGCGCTACTACAATGGTGTTTTTGCCAAAGATTATTACCATCGAGGCGTGGATTATGCGGGCAACTATGGCTCTGCGATCGTTGCCCCAGCGGCAGGACGGGTGATGTTGATCGGTCGAGAATCGGAAGGTTTCAAAATTCACGGGAACTGCGTTGGAATCGATCATGGGCAAGGAGTTGAAAGCATATTCCTGCACATGAGCAAAATCAACGTTAAAGAAGGGGATCTCGTTCGAGCCGGACAAACGATTGGTGCCTTGGGTGGCACTGGCGCAGCGACAGGGCCTCACCTCCACTGGGGATTGTACGTTCAGGGTCAATCCATCGATCCCTCACCGTGGAGAACTCAAAGCGTGGAATAAGCTACTGCTCAGTACTGGGGAGCGGTTTCGCCTGTAACCGCTTCACATCCCCTAGAAAATGCCCGAGAAAAATACTGGCAGCGGATGCACGATAGTCAATGAAGCGGACGGACAACAGATCCATCTGTTTATGTCTTCTTCATCCGTTCTATACATCCGCTGTCAACCCAAATTTACCGCTCTTCAGAAATTTTCAGTACGAATGAATCATTCCTGAATATTTATATCTTTAGATGATCCCTGCCCTCCTACCTTAGAAAGATTGTCATATCTCCAGTCCCCATTAAAGTTTCAATAGGTGAAAAACCGGTTTAGGAGATTCATCGAATGTTGCTCGTAGTTTGCAGCTTGAGTGTGAACTGTGAGTCTTAAGTTATCTTTACTGGGAATTTATTTTTATGGAAAATCCACAAGATCTGATCCAAAAAGCTAAGGACGCGCTGCCTAACCTCACTCCGACGCCTCCCGATCTTAAAAAAGAATCTTCAGTACATGATTTAAAGTCCCGCTTAGAGTGGGGTGAGCCCGCACTCACGATTTTAGATGTTCGTCCTCGCGACGCTTACAATGACAGCCATATTTTGGGCGCGATGGAATTTCCAATGGACGAACTTGTGGACTTGGCAAAGAATAACTTTGAGGCCGAGCGTGATCTTTATGTGTACGGCGCAAATGACGCAGAGACGTCTGAAGCAGCCGCTCAATTGCGTCAGGCGGGCTTCAACAGTGTGGCAGAACTTAAAGGCGGACTACAAGCATGGAAAGAGATCGCAGGGCCAACCGAAGGCATTTCCGACTCCCGAACTGATGCTCCTCCCCAGTCTTACAACGTTGCAGAAAACGTTGCCTTCCACGCTAAAACTCAAGAGGCTGACTTTAAAGGCGTGAAGGAGTAAAGGCGTGAAGGAGTAATGCCAACGAATTGGTGTTGAAGCGATCGTCCAACTTGTATAGATTGTGAACGAGAAGAATTCAATAAAGCTTGGCAGTTCTAAAGCGGACTGCCAAGCTTTTTATCAGATTTTAGGGTTGCAAATTACCTAAATTACTCATTACGCGAATCAATATGTGCGGTCGATTTTCTCTAGCCCAGTCTGCTGAAAGTATTGCAGAAACCTTTCAACTTAGTGCAGTTCCAGAGTGGCAGCCTCGCTACAACATTGCCCCGACGCAAACGATCCCCGCGATCGTTCAAACCCTAGAACAGCAGGACCGGACGTTCAAAACATTGCGCTGGGGCTTGATCCCGTCTTGGGCCAAAGACGAATCTATCGGGTCAAAACTAATCAACGCCCGAGCGGAAACGATCGCTGAGAAACCTGCCTTTCGCGATGCCTTTCGGCGGCGACGCTGCCTAATCTTAGCGGATGGTTTCTACGAGTGGAAAACGCAATCAGGTCAGAAGCAGCCGTTTTATTTTCAATTAGAAAGCCATAGACCATTTGCTTTTGCTGGATTGTGCGAGCAGCGAGGTGCGGCAGGCGGCGCGCTGCTCGAAACCTGCACGATCATTACAACCGATGCCAATCAAAGCTCAGCAACAATCCATCATCGAATGCCCGTGATTCTCGATCCAGATGAGTACGATCGCTGGCTCGATCCCCGCGTGACGCAAACCGATGAGTTACGATCGTTGCTCGATCCATACTCAGGCAACCTGAAGATTTATCCGGTCGATCGCGCTGTCAATAGCCCTACTCACGATGCTCCAGACTGCATTCAACAGGTCGCCTAAAACCGCCTCGCGTACAAACCCTAAGGCGAGGATGGTGCGATCGCTGGCTCTACATAGGGCACATTGCCAGGCAAATTGGCAAACTGGGCATCTGGCGGAAATGCCTTTTCTGCGATTGCGCCGGACTGCCCCATAACATTTGCCTGCCCGTCGTTAAACGCAACCAAAACTCCACCGGCGTTTCCAGCTCGGATGACGAGTTGTTTATCTGCCGTCCACGTTTTCTGGCTCCCCTCCAAGAGGACACCTTCAAACTCGGTTTTGCCGTCAGCCACGACTCGCACCCACGATTGCTCCGTCAAGGTGACACCCAAACGCACTGACTTTTGAGCGCCTTTCGGCTGATTCTTCGTACCCGCCTTACTAACACTTAATTGTGCCGGGCTGACCGGGCCCAACGTGACCGATGGAATCGGTCGAAGCGTTTGCAGATCTGCCGTTGCGACTGGAGATTGAGCAGAGCGATTCACCAAGAGCGACAGCCCATTTACGGCAGCAACAATCAACACCATGTAGAGCAAATATAAGTGCATCGGGCGCAGTTGCGCTCCCGGCAGGCTCCGCCATGATCGTGTAGAACGAAAGGCGGGTAATCCTGAAATCGTCGGAAACTCGCTGGCGAACTGAACACCATTTAGCCCGAGCGCATTGGCGTACTGACGCAAGAAGCTATGAATATAAACCGCTTCTGGCAGTTCCTCTAGCTTGCCTTGCTCGATCGCGCGTAACAGTCGGGGCTGAATTCGAGTTTTGCCAGCAATCTCTTCCAAAGGAATGTCTTTCTGCTGGCGCAGATCGCGAAGACGCATTCCTAGCTCGGTCAGCCGTTCGGACTGCTCCCGATTGTGCTGGGAAATTTGCCTCTTCATACGCTACGCTCCTTCACCTGTGCTGACAACATGACGACTTGTGGACCACTATGAGATTTTAAGGGGGACTTTAAAGAAGAAATTTCAGAGGGTTTCAAAAAACGGTACGTTCCGGGAGCAAGAAAAGTGTCACCCTGCCGCAAACTGATAGAGCCGATCGCACTTCGATGCAGGCGTCGAACGGGATGCCCTAGCTGCTCTGCAATCCGGCGAATTTGTCGGTTCCTGCCTTCTCGAAGCACAACGTGCAGCAGGGTTTGAGACTCTGAACGACGAATCACCTTGACTGTAGCAGGCAATGTCTGCCGGGTGTCTAACATAACTCCCTCTCGCCATTGCCGCAAGACCAACTCTGAGGGAAACCCTTCTACCCAAACTTCGTAGGTTTTAGCAACGTGATGGCGAGGATGGGTCAAATAGTTCGTCAGTTCGCCATCGTTTGTTAGGAGCAAGGCTCCGGTCGATTCTACATCTAAACGACCGACTGGATGAAGACCCTGGTGATACCGAAGTTCGGGAGGCAGCAAATCTAATACGGTGGGGCGATTTTGCGGATCAGTGCAGGTCGATACTACGCCAACCGGCTTGTTGAGCAGCAGATACAGTCGAGCCGGACGCGCCTCAACCTGTACCCGCTTGCCATCCACTTCAACGAGATCGTGAGTCGGATCGGCTTTTTGTCCAAGCTCTGCGATCGCACCATTCAGCCGGACTCGCCCCGCCACAATCATCTCTTCCGCTTGTCGGCGGGAGGCGATACCCCATTGGGAAAGAAGCTTTTGCACCCGTTCTTGCATACAAACTCGATGGCGGAACCTGTGAAACTGCTGGATCTCTATCAATCACTTACATACATTCAAATTACGGAAGTAGCACCTGTATAAATACTAATATGTATAAATATTACACGATGATGGATTCCGTTAAATAGCGTAAACTGCCCGCGTAGATGCGCTAAAAGTTCACGGATTGCAGGGGGGGCGTGCTGTCTAGCGTACAGGGAGATGCTTCGGTGGAGCAACAAAAACTAGTTTGATTTCAAATTCAAATCTTCTATGTCAGTTTAATAACGAAGAATAACTTAAAGGAAGAACAATTTGCAGCCAAGCCCCTCCCGTCTCAGGGTGGTTTCTAGCGTAAACAGTGCCGTGGTGGGCTTCAACGATCTGCCGAACGATCGCCAGTCCCAACCCACTACCACTACTCGGCTGGAGCGAAGTCGCGGTAGAATCACGCGATCGATCCAGCCGCGATCGGGAGGGATCAGCCCGATAGAAGCGATCAAACACGTGAGACAACGCTTGCCTAGGAAACCCTTGTCCGTGATCGATGACATCAATTTTCAACCACACGTTCTCGCCGGTGTCGTCCTTTTGAAGATGAACGTGAATCGGCTGCTGATTCGGACTGTACTTGATGCCGTTATCAAAAAGGTTGAGAAACACACGGTGCAGTCGCGCCTCGTCGGCGGTCACGATAGCTGACTCTAGACCTGTATGCTCTAAGTGTAGTTGTTTTTCAGTCGCTAAAGGTTCAAGGCTACTCCATGCCGCATAGATCAGTGAGGTTACATTTACTTTTTTCAGGCGAAGTTGCTGAGTTGGATTCATCTCTAGCTGACCTAGATCCAACAACTCTTGCACGAGCATGCTGAGCCGGACTGTTTCATTTAGCAGCCGATCAACCCAATCGCGTAGGGGTAGCTCTAGCCGAGATTGCAGCGTTTCTGCCACTAAACGAATGGAGGTCAGCGGCGTTTTCAGTTCGTGAGCGACATCTGATGCCCAGCGATCGCGCTGTTGAGTCAACGTAAAGGCTTCTTGTCGGTTTTCTAAAAACACACCAACCGCCCCATCAGACAGAGGAATTGCTGATCCTCGAATCGGGGTTGTTCGAGGATCAGTCACATTTTCGGTATCGACGGCTGCTGGGTAGAATAGCCACTCGCGCTGCCGGGGTTGCTGGGAATTCCGAGTTTTTTCGATCAGCGAATCGAGTTCGTACGATCGCACCAATTCCAGCAGCAGTCGTGGAGAATGTTGAACTCCAAACTGAATGCCCAGCAGCTGACACGCTTGAGGATTGCACCAAATCAGTTGATTTTCTTCATCGACTTGAATGTAGCCAATCGGTGCCGCGTTGACAATTTGTTTCCACGTTTCGATCACGTGCTCTAGATCGTGATTGATCTCCTGGTGATGCGCGATCGCAAGGGTCAGTTGTGAGGTCAGCGAAATTCCTACCCCTGCCTGATCCGTACTGAGAGCATGAGTTAGCTGCTTTAGCCGAGAACTCAACCGCATTCGATAGATCAGCAATGCAGCACCACCGATCGCCAGTCCAAGCAGAAACCACAAAAAGCTCACAACATGATTCTAGAGAAAAAGGGGCGCGTCGCCAGTGCATCCAAACTAGCTTGCACTAGCCATAGTAGTGATTACAGCCACCATTTACAACCCTAGCGGATTATTCTGACCCTGGGGAGCGGCAGAGTATAAAGCGCTAGAAAACTGTAAATCATCTGAATCAGTGACCAAGAACTTAGCCAAATCGGTAGCCGAACCCCCGGACCGTGACTAAATATTCAGGATTACTCGGATCGCGCTCTAGTTTTTCTCGTAGCCAACGGATATGAACGTCAACGGTTTTACTTTCTCCAATAAAGTCAGGTCCCCAAATTCGTTCTAGAAGCTGATCTCGTGACCAAACCCGTTTGGGATGCGTCATGAACAGTTCCAGCAGCTTAAATTCTTTTGGAGAGAAGCTGACGAGATCGCCCCGGACAGTGACACGGCATTCTTCAGGATAGAGCGTGATGCCTTGATACTGTAGAGTCAAGGACTTGGGTGCAGTCTGAAACTGCTGATGCCGACGCAGCAAGGCCCGACAGCGAGCAACGAGTTCTCGCATTCCAAAGGGCTTCGTGAGATAGTCATCTGCCCCGACTTCTAAGCCTACAACGCGATCGGTTTCGCTACCTTTGGCACTCAGAATCAAAATCGGAATGCTATTTCCTTCGCGCCGCATCAGGCGACAGAGATCCAAGCCATTTACATACGGCAACATCAAGTCGAGAATGATGAGATCAATGACAACTCTGGGAGCAGCGCTAGACGGCTTTCCTAGCGAGGCTTGCAGCAAATCTAATGCTTGGCGACCATTGGATGCAGCGGTTACATCGTACCCTTCTTCTGTCAGCGCGAGGGCAATGGTTTCTCGAATCAAATCTTCGTCTTCGACCACTAAAATGTGTCCAAGGGTGGACTTAAACTGAGCGGTCGTCGCTTCTGCAATCAAGGTGGGTGGCATAACTAACGCTTCAAGACAACTGTGCAGATACCGAAATAGCTGTGTCGGGCCGATTCTACCATTGTTTAGAATTTGAGTGCGAATCGATACATTCTCTTTTAATACAGTGCTATTTAGATGAGGATTGGGTTAGAAAATTAGCAGCCACAGTGGAATAGTCAGCAACATGCTAACCGTACTGAGGGCAATACAACTCGCTGCAAGGTCACGATCGAGATTGTATTCTTCTGCCAAGATTAAGCTTGCAAAAGCACTGGGCGTCCCTGCCATTAAGATTAACGAAAGTCTAGTATCTCCTGACAGTCCTAGGAGCGTTGTGCCAATGCCGACCAAGGCAGGTAGAACCAACACTTTGAGAAAGACAGGAATGGCAGCAACTTTTAAGCTATTCAACCCTTGGAGTTGACCCAGACGCATTCCCATCAAAACAAATGAAGTGGGAATTACAAACAGCAACGCCGAGTCTGCGATCGCGCTCCCCCACGGCGCGAACTCGACCGATTGCGTCAAATAACCCGCTGCAAATGCCCATAGCGTCGGCACCGTCACCATGTCCCGTAGCAGCATCCACCAATGATTTGGCTGCTCAGATCTCCCATAGTAACTAGCCAGCAAAACTCCAACACCATAGGTTCCCACCAGGTTTTGCGTGACGCTAAACAGCACCGCCCAACTCATATCTCCTGCTTGTAGCAAAGTTGGAATAATGCCTAGCCCTATAAACCCAGTATTACCCAGCATAGAGGCAATCACAAAGGTTCCTTGGTGAGGGCTATCTAGGGGCGGGATGGGAGGCATCCACACGTTTGATCTGCTCTGTTTTAGAGCAATCAAGCCTCGTAGAGTAAGCCAGGCTAAAACAATGCCCACGCCGAGGGTTGCGATCGTCACCACCGGAGCCAAACTGAGGGTTGGATCAAAATGCGTATGCCGCGCCAACCCAAAAAGCTGCCAGGGCACACCGACCCAATAGAGACTCCGACCCAGCAAGCGAGGAAACGTTTGAGGCAAAAACCGAAGCGCGATCGCTCCCAATCCTGTCCACAGGATCAAAGGAGTATAAGCATGCAAAAGAACTTCAATCATGCCCACTGCACCGGGCGACACTGTCAAATAATCTTAGCGAAATCAAGCCCTCCTGTCTCAAAGCATTGTGCAGATGGGGAGCGCAGCACGTTCTCTCAATCGCTATTCCCAGTCTTTGATCCGCCACTGATTATCTTGACGCACCATCGTGTATTGCACTTGCATGTCGCGATCGGTCTGTGTGTCAGATGGTTGCGAGCCTTGGAAGTACTTTCTGATTTCGGTGACCGTTGCGCTCACGATCGCTTGGTTCGGATCGGTTTGGCTCACATCTACGCTATCGATTTTGAGCGAGTGTTCATACTGAATGGCTAAGTTATCTCGTTTCGCCTCTTCCGAGTTACGCTGCCACTCGGTTAGCTTCGGCTCAGCTAAAATTTGAGCTAGCTTTTCAGGGGAGTGCGTTTGTCCCATTGCCGCTTGCTTAGCGCTATACCAAGCATCAAGAACAGCTTGCGCGGTTGCTTGGTTCATCTCCCCCGAAATTGAGGCCGCTTCAGATGCCTCCGGCAAGGGAACAACTGGCTGATCGAGTTGTACTAACAGTGGCTCACTTGCAGGACTCGTGCTACTCCCGATTAGCGATCGGACAGATTTAATCAAAATAAATCCCAGCAAGCCTGCCGCCGCCACTCCTAGCAGCAAAATTGGCAGACGGTTCCTTCCCGTCGAGCCCTCGCCTCGACGGGAAGGAACCGCGTCTGCTTGAACGCCACTACGATTGGCTTTACCAGACTCCGAAGCATCTCCTCCCGGCGATCGTCGAACCGAGGGATTGCGCCCGACTGGAGATTTTACTTCTTGCAAACTGCCTTCTGACGACCGATTGGCAAAGCGCTCAGCAGGCGACAAGGTAACTACAGTAGACCCTGCAGCCGAGGTTAGGGTTGCCGTTGCCGCCCGAGAACCGAATTGCTCAACCGACACGGCCCCAGTTGAGCGGCCATTACGAGTCGCAATTTTAGAGTCCTGAGTGGCTTCCTCCTGGCGACGGTTCCAACTCTGAGTGAGCGACCAGTCGTGTCGGCTTTCTGCTTCAGTGGGCAGTTCTTCAAGATAGGCTTGCACCTGCTCGTCTGAAAAGTAGCTTTTCAGCAAGGCTTGCTGCTTGGCGAGGTCACGAAAGTGCGGAAAAACTTCATCTTGCAGCCACCGTTCTGCATACAAACACAGTCCGGGCAGCAGGTCAGGAGAGCCTTGAGAATTTTCACGAATAAACGCAATTTGCTCGTATTCTTGACTGAGTTCTAAAACTCGACTCGCTTCTTCAGTTTGTCCTAATAGCAAGGCGCAAACCGCTTGCTCTAAGTGGACATCTTGACGGCTTCCTAATCGCGCTAGCATTGCCTTCGCTCGGCGGATCAGGGCGGGCTGCTGCTGGGCAAATCCGCGACCAAGGAGGGCATAGACTGCCAGATAAGTTGCTACAGCAGAGGGGCGACGGGATTCTTCTTCAAACAGAGTCTGCTGTTCTTCCGCCGTCAAGTAGCCTCGTAGCTGTTGAATAAACCGCAGAAAATCATCAATGCTTAAACCGGACTGGTCGTTTCCGGCGCCGTCGATGCCGCCCCGTTCGTGTAGCATGTCCTTCAGCAGCCGGATGCCTTGCTGCCGATCGTTGTTGTGTTCAATCGGCAGGGCTAACAGTTCCAAAATGCGATAGGGGCGCAGCTTATATAAATCCGAGCCAATCTCATGACGAACGCTGGCAAATAACCCTTCCCGTAAGAGTAACTCTTGCCCTGTTTCTAGCGCTTCTGCGGCATTTTCGTACTGCCCTTGATGCCATTGTTCGCGGCCCAATTCTAGGCAGGACAACGCAACTGTTAGCACAATATCGGGTAGCACTAGTTTTGGATCGCCAAAGCGCCCATCGCGCAGATTGGTTGTGCCACTACTGAGATAAGGACGCCCCAATCGCAGAACCAATTCGTACTCGCCGAGTTCTTGCAGCACAAGGAGCGCCCCGATTAACTGGCGATCGTCAATTTCGATCGTCGGAGTATTAACGTCTAAGGCATCGTCCGCCAGCCCTTCCGGTGGGTTGGACTCAAGCTCATAAGTTGACGCGAGAAAACTCTCATCATAGTCCTGTCGCTGCTCAGGATTAGACAAAACAGCATATGCCTGATCTAGCAGACTTTTGCGAGTAGCAATTGCCGCTTCAGAGTACTCTCGTCGCGGAAGTTGGAGAGTGCGATCGCGATGAGCCTGCCGCAACTGCTCAGACGTTGCCTGATTTGGCAGACCCAGAATCCGATAATAATCGAGCGGTATACGCACGGTTAACTTCCCCAACAGTCAAAAGTGATTAGCGGACGTGACGAGCGAATGAGAGCCATCATACCCCGTCTCAGCAGAAACGGTATTTTACCCTAAATAAAGCGTAGTCATCTGTTCATCAGTCTTAAGGATAGATAGAATGTTCAGGCAATATCAGATGATAGCGGTCTCACTCTAAAGTTGTCTAACATGCAGAGTGTTCGAGGAACGAGTGTTCTAGAAACCAAAATTGTTCTAAAAACCAATATTAATAGAGAGCAGATCTTAACCTTAATAGAAGATGAAGCTTTAGGCATTTGTCTGCGGTTACCGCTATCATCCTCCGCCGACTGTTTGATCTTTGACCCACCAGAAAGGTATTTTAGATTAAATTATGAGTGCTGACGCTTTTTGTCGTTAGCCCTGTTACATTCTGTCCCTAATTGGGTATTGCAGCGAGGTTGTTACTTTTATGGTTCAGGAAAGAGCGTTTCCCACATTTCAAACTGCCCCTGCCCAAGTGACGCGGGAAGAGGGGCTAATGCTCTACGAGGACATGGTACTGGGGCGCTCTTTTGAAGACAAGTGCGCCGAAATGTACTATCGGGGCAAAATGTTCGGGTTTGTTCACCTATACAACGGTCAAGAGGCAGTCTCGTCAGGCGTCATTAGAGCGATGCGTCAGGGAGACGATTACGTATGCAGTACTTACCGAGATCACGTCCATGCGCTTAGCTGCGGCGTGCCTGCGCGAGAAGTGATGGCAGAACTGTTTGGTAAAGCGACCGGGTGTAGCAAAGGCCGGGGTGGATCGATGCACCTGTTCTCTGAGAAGCACCGCTTGCTAGGAGGATTTGCTTTTATTGCAGAAGGCATTCCAGTCGCGACTGGAGCCGCATTTCAAACGAAGTATCGCCGGGAAGCGATGGGTGATACGAGTGCAGATCAGGTCACGGCGGCTTTCTTTGGCGACGGCACCACCAACAACGGTCAGTTCTTTGAGTGTCTTAACATGGCGGCCCTCTGGAAGTTGCCTATTCTATTTGTGGTCGAAAATAACAAGTGGGCGATTGGGATGGCGCACGATCGCGCGACCTCGCAACCCGAAATCTACAAGAAAGCCAGCGTATTTGGGATGCCGGGATACGAAGTCGATGGGATGGATGTTTTGGCAGTGCGCGGTATTGCTGAAGAAGCCGTAGCGCGTGCCCGTGCGGGTGAAGGTCCAACGCTGATCGAGTGTTTGACCTATCGCTTCCGGGGCCACTCGTTAGCTGACCCAGATGAACTGCGATCAAAGGCTGAGAAAGAGGCATGGTTGGCTCGCGATCCAATCAAAAAGTTTTCTGCCTACCTGATTGAGCAAAACTTGGCGGATCAGCAGGAACTCAAAGATATCGATAAAAAGATTCAAACTGTGGTGGAAGATGCGGTTCAATTCGCGATCGACAGTCCTGAGCCTGATCCGAGTGAGCTTTACAAGTACATCTTTGCGGAAGATTAAAGTAGGTGCGATTCGCGCAAAGCGTAACTCTGTCCTAATCGGGTTAGGTTCTTCTCCAGCGTCCTCCTTGACGCGAAGTTCTAGAAATTCTGCCTAAACTTTCCTGATCGCGACCTGAAATTTGGGAATAGTGGATTGGTAGATGCACCCTGATGAATCCCCTGGCACTCGTGCTGGGGGTTTTATTGCTTTATGGGACTTCACCCAGTAGCGCCACAACGATTAGCTCTTCAACTCTGAGGGCGTGACCGTCTTCCACTACGAGCGTGGAATGCTTCTCGGTCACAACATGCAGCGATTCATCCAAATAAGCTTCTAGAATAGCTGGATGCACATAATACTTCCGACAAGTTGCGGGTCGATTGCCTAAGTGAGCTGCAACGGCTTTGATCGCTTGCGTAATATTTTTTTTGGCGGCGGTCTGCGAGGTAAAACGACCCATTTCTGAGAGATGAGTCGCAGCGAGAACAGTTCCGGCCCAAGTCCGAAAATCTTTAGCGGTGAAATCGTCTCCAGCAATTTCTTTGAGATAGTCGTTCACATCCGTTGACGTGACATCTTGAACATTGCCATTTTCGTCAAGATACTGAAATAATTCTTGTCCAGGCAGATCTTGACAGCGTTTTACAATTTTTGCGAGACGTTTGTCTTTGACTTCAATTTCATGATCGACGCCGCTTTTTCCTCGAAAGGTAAATTGGATTTTTGAGCCAGAGATATCAGCGTGTTCGTCTTGGAGCGTTGTCAGGCCGTAAGAGTCATTGGTTTTCGCATATTCGTCGTTGCCAACTCGAATGCGCGTCAACTCCATCAATTTTAGAACTGCCGCTAATACCTTTTGCTTGGGCAATCCTGGTCGCGCTAAGTCCTTCTCTAGCTGGCGTCGAATGTTGGGCAGCGCTTCGCTAAATGCCATCATTCGGCTGAATTTGGACTGGTCACGCACCGTACGCCACAGGGGATGATATCGGTATTGCTTGCGCCCTTTGGCATCGCGTCCGGTTGCTTGAAGATGCCCATTTTCTAGCGGACAAATCCACACTTTTTTATAGGCAGGTGGAATAGCTAAGGAGTTGATGCGATCGATCGTCTTCTGGTCTCGAATGCGATCACCGTTCACATCAAAATAGATAAACTTCTTCCCTGACTTCTGCCGTCGAATCCCTGGCATGTCGTCCGTTACATACTTCAGTCCAACTGCTTCAGCAGATTCAATGGGGCTTGCAGACGCTTCTACATCAATTGAGTCTAGGTCAATCAAACGTTCGCTCTGGAGTTGCATAGTTTGCTAATTGTGAGCTTAGGCTCCTATATTCGGTAGCGTAACGGATAGCAACTGTTGCGGACTCTACAGCAAAGCAGAAGTTGATTCACAAGTGGGGTCTGCCTTTTGAGTGACTTAAACTACACTAGTCAAATCCTACGGCGAGAAGCTAGGCATGCAGGGTGGTTATGCCTTTGAGGCAGCATCAATCTAGTCAGCAAAAAAATAGCGGATGAATGCTCTGCTTCACCCGCATACTGCTGATTCCAAGCCAGTCCTAATCTTTCGATGAAAGAATGGTTAGAGTTTCATCAGGCACTCACGGCAGAATCGCTAGACTCTTTCGCCGCGACTTCTGATTGACTTGACTCTTTCAACACACGCTTGTAGAGCTTGCTCAACTGAGATGCTACACCATCCCAACTAAAGATCGTCTCAACTCGCTCTCGTCCAGCTTCTCCCAACTGGTCGCGCCATTCAGGACTAGACAGAATCCGAGAGATCGCGTCTGCAAAGACAGCATCATCTTTAGGAGGTGCAAGCAGCCCTGTGACTTCTGGAATCACAGTGAATTGCAATCCGCCCACCGCGCTAGCGACGACAGGCGTCCGGCTTGCCATTGCCTCGATTGCGACTAATCCAAACGGTTCGTAGTGGCTGGGCACAACGCAGACATCTGCGGCGGCGTAGTAGAGGTGGAGATTATCTAGCCCTAAGCGCCCAGGAAAAGTAGTGACATCTTGCAAACCAAGGTCAGCAACAATGCTCTCAATGCGATCGCGCTCTCTGCCATCGCTGTGACCCGGACGACTACCACCACCGATGACCAGCTTAAAGTTATCTTGCCGTTCTAAACGTCCCACAGCACGAACAATCGTTTCAATGCCTTTGCGCGGATCAAACCGTCCAACGTAGAACACAATTTTGGCGTCTTGATCAAGACCCAACTGCTGACGAGCTTCTGCACGGGAAACACAACCAAAGCGGCGGATATCGGTTCCGCAAGGAATAATATCAACCTCACCTTTCGTTGAGACAAGCGATCGCATGTGGTCTTCTTCCTGCGGACTCGTTGCGACAATCCGTTCTGCCGTCTCTAAGCAAGTTTTCTCGGTTGCTAAACGTGTTTTGGCAATCAGTGGAATCGTTGAAACAGCTTGATACTTAACTGCACCGAGCGAATGATAGGTGTGAATCTGCTTCGCGCCCTGGAGTTTCTTTAACTGAAGCCCTACCCAAGAAGACAACCAATAATTCGTGTGAACGATCTCGTACTGTGCTCCTAAATCGCTCTGAAACTGTTGAAACGCTTGCACAAACTCTGGCAAATACTCGAATAGTTCGTCTCTAGGAATAAATTTTTGAGG
Source organism: Myxacorys sp. (assembly GCF_059501405.1). NCBI lineage: Bacteria > Bacillati > Cyanobacteriota > Cyanophyceae > Leptolyngbyales > Leptolyngbyaceae > Myxacorys > Myxacorys sp. Next base: position 8,616 of record NZ_JCACCM010000014.1, on the reverse strand, counting down.
TCCAGCGGTGAGTCGAATCGTGCGGCAATCGGGTGTGTGTTGCACAATCCCAGCTTGATCAGGAGTAGAACGCCGGGTAAACATATCAACCTGCCATCCCTGGCGCGATAGCGCTTCACCGACTTGGCGCACGTATACATTCTGTCCGCCTGCTTCTTCTTTACCAATTTCAATTGCCGGATCACCGTGAACCGAGATCAACGCAAGCCGCTTTTTATGACTTGAAATAAACATAGATCAATTCACCAAAACACACTAAAAGGGATCACTAATAAAATGGGGACGAATGTACCGCAGAAACTCTGGTTCAATCCGGTATATTCTATTGATTTAAACAATACAAATAAGAGTATTTCTCTTCATCAGTCATGGGAAATAAATCGATATAGAAGGACACCGATTCTTCTATCAGTTAAGTTGAGCTTACCTATGTCATAAGGTGGATGGCTTTTCATAGGGAGTTGAGCATTCACAGTGCAAGACATTGTGATTCTAGTTGAGGATCTAAAACAGCTAGTGTCCGTTTCTACGCCTTAGAATTCTAATAACTGCGCAATATAGAATGTTCTGTTTATGATATTTAGCGTGCAGAGCAATATGCCTTTATCCTTACAGTAACACGTTGCTAATACTTGAGTAGATTGTAGAATTTGAGAGCATCAAGACCAATCTAAGTAGAAGTTTAGAAGTAACAAAACAACGCAAAAACTGTCATTTTAGAGACAGTTTTCTTCGCTTATCCCAGGTTCTATCCCTCTATAGAAGAAGGCAATTCAGAGCCAACTAACAATTAATCGCATCTGAAACCAAAAAATTAGGAGACAGATTTGGCACCTATCTCCTGCTGAAACGTTAGCAAGGTCTAAACTAAGTATTACATTCTAAATCGGCTAATACAACCGACTCAATACATAATCAGTTAATTTGATTAAGGCTTGGCGAGACTGGGATGGAGGCAGATCAGAAAGACAATCTGTTGCCAGTTTTGCGTGGTGCGCAGCGAGTTCCCGCGATCGCTCAATTCCATGACTACCGTGGACTAGCGATAATGCTTGATCCAAATCACCATCTTGAGCAAATTCTCGTTCGATCAATGCTTCCAAATACGGCTTTTCTTTTAATGCGTATAATACCGGAGCCGTTAAATTGCCGCTTTTTAAATCCGAGCCAGCGGGTTTACCTAATCCTTCTGTAGATGCCGTGAAATCTAAAATGTCATCAACGATCTGAAATGCTAAGCCTAAATGACGACCGTAATTGTAAAGCTTTTGCGCTTGAGCATCTGAAACATCACTCAAAATGCCTGCAGCTTTGGAACTATTAGCAATTAATGATGCTGTTTTGTAGTAACTCTTTTCAAGATAAGCATCAATTGTAAGTTCGGTTGCAAATCGGTTTAAGCCTTGCTGAATCTCACCTTCTGCCAAGTTCATAATGACTTCCGACAGCAGCTTGACAACTTCTAAATTATCTAGATTTGCAAGATACCAAGAAGATTGAGCAAACAAAAAATCGCCCGCCAAGACAGCAACTCGATTGCCAAAACTAGTATGCACCGTGGGGATGCCGCGCCGAATTTCCGACTCATCTACTACATCGTCATGTACCAGACTTGCGGTATGAATCATCTCAGTGATTTCTGCTAACCGTCGATGGCGGGGAGTGATGTCCTGATTGGGCATCGTCGCCCGTGCCACTAGCAGCACGATCGCGGGTCGGACTCGTTTTCCCTTTGCGCCAAAGAGATGCTCTGCAGCAGCGTAGAGCATTGCGTGACGGGCACCAATTAGATTTTTAAGGTTCTCCGTCAATTGGGAAAGATCTGCCTCGACTGGAGAAAATAAAGATGTTGCTGAAGTCATGGACATGCCGACTCAGGGGCGATAGTTAAGTTATTTTAAGGCTTATGACTTTATTCTAAGGTACTAGACTGCTAGATCAAAGGAAATGCTGGAAATTAGTTTGGAAAGGCGCAAAAAATGAGCAGCATGGCTGCCTCAGTCAGGCTGACAATTTCTCACAAAGTTGAGGTGGGGCGAAGATTTTTAGAATACTGATACTAAAATAGCCCTGAAGCGCAAAAGCTCAAGGGCATTAATAAGCTTGGTATACGACGCTTTGATCTCTAGAGCAGAGGCTCACATCCCTACTCTAGAGATCAAACCATAACCTTCATCTTCAGTTGTTCGTATGATGCGACCGAATGAGTTATGGATTCTTATCCTTCAAATCTTGACGCCAGCAATGCTCCAGCAGACGGCGTTCTGAGAGCCTCCAGCAGTGCTCTAATTGGCGGATCTTGTGACAGTGAGTAAACTCACGGGGATTAAGGATGAAGGGTTGATTGGCGTCAAACAAGGGTTGGTTTAAATATGCCCAGAACGGAAATCTGTCGAAGTTGTGGAATTGAGGATTCATGCCGTGTGTGTGAGTGAACTGCGAATCAAATAGGATTCTAACCGTAAGTCACCTATCCGGAGAATGATCTTTACAATCACTAATTCGCAAAGTATGGCACTGAATTAATTGCTTTTGAAAAGGGAAACCTTAATTTTGTTAGCGTTTCATCGCTTCTCTAAGAAAAATTAAATCTCATTAATTCTCCTTTAAATAACAAAATCAAAGCCTGGAAAACTGTCTTTAACTACGAACTACTTGTAACTATAAATTTACTAATGTTTTTGCCTTTTCATGCAGAGCGATCGCTTCTTGTCGCGCCCATTGATCTGCAACCAATATATCTTCTAGGGTTGGATTGAGCTTATTTTGAGATTGATAGCGATCGCAGACTTGTTCAATTAATTTCGGAATATCCAAGAAGCGAATTTTCTCTTCTAAAAATAGAGCAACGACTTGTTCATTTGCCGCGTTCAAAATGGCGGGCATACATCCGCCAGCACGACCAGCAGCGTAGGCAAGTTGCATACAGGGGTACTTTGCATGATCGGGTTCGCGGAAGGTCAGGTTTCCAGCTTTGACCAAATCTAAGCGCTCCCAATCGGTATGAATCCGGTCTGGGTAGGACAAGGCATAGAGTAACGGAAGCCGCATATCTGCCCAACCAAGCTGCGCTAATACAGAGGTGTCTTGCAACTCGATAAGCGAATGAATGATGCTTTGTGGATGAATCACGATTTCAATATCGTCATACTCCATACCAAACAGATAGTGGGCCTCGATTACTTCTAATCCTTTGTTCATCAAGGTGGCAGAGTCGATGGTAATTTTGCGACCCATCGACCAGTTTGGATGCTTCAATGCGTCCGCTACTGTCACCTCTGCTAGCTTCTCGACGGGTAAATCTCGAAAGGCACCGCCCGATGCTGTGAGGAGAATCTTACGCAATCCTCCTTGAGGAACGCCTTGTAAGCATTGAAAAATTGCAGAATGCTCGGAATCGGCAGGCAATAACTTGACGCCGTGTTGCTGAATGAGCGGCAAAACAACTGGGCCTCCAGCAATTAAGGTTTCTTTATTGGCGAGAGCAATATCTTTTTTGGCTTCGATCGCGGCGATCGTTGGCAGCAATCCAGCACATCCGACAATTCCGGTAACCACGACTTCCGCATCACCGTATCGGGCTACTTCAACAATTCCCGCGTCTCCAGATAATAAGATAGGTTGCGGATTCAGGTCTGCGATCGCGGCTCTCAGGTCTTGCTCTTTACTTTCGTCACAAATAGCAACAATTTGTGGGCGAAATTGACGGATCTGTTGGGCAAAGAGTTCAACGTTTCGCCCGGCGGCCATGCCAACAATCCGAAACTGCTCTGGGTACTGAGCCACAATATCCAGGGTTTGGGTTCCAATTGAGCCAGTTGAGCCAAGAAGGGAAAGTGCTTTCACGGTTCGGTTGTGGTGACACGCCAACCGTATCTTACGGGGTAGAGGGGACAAGGGGATAGAGGGAGAGAAAGAGCGTTACTTAGGCAGGACATCGTTCGCCCAGCTAACTAGTTTTCGGAGAAGTCTGGATATATCGTTTTTGGGGTTCACGGGCTTATCTAAAACAATATAAGTTCACCTAATGTCGAACTAGGTGAATTTACATCCTTTCACGATCAAAAATTCTTTTGACTCCGCTTTGCAAAATATTGAAGGAATTCGGAAGCGAGGCGCGATCGCTTAGGCTAAAACTATTTCGCTAGGTTGACCTTCGGTTGCACTTTTGATGCGAGTTCTCATGCTTTTACGAACGCGATCGCTCGTGCGGACTCCGCCGGCCAATTCATATTCATGGCTATCTCGACCGTATTCAAACGCAACGCCCAACAGCATTTTATCGACTAAGGTATTTAACTGCTTTTCGAGATCGTCGAGTTCATTCTGGGTGGCATCAATTACGGCAAGCGCATCATTGTAGGCGTTCAATCGAGTGCGGACTTTATCAATTAGCTGAGTCAACTGCGGGATGTTACGATCGTTGCCAAAATCGATTGTGGGATTAATTGCTTTCAGTCCGGCGATACGGATCTCAGCTTTTTTTGAGTGCAGAAGAAGTACGCTTTTTTCTAGCCATAGTAGAGACTTCAAGATAACAGGACACTTCTAAATTAGCTGGCACATTGTGATAATCGGAGGCGCAAATCTCGCAGATTTTTTGTATTGTTTGAATAAAGATATGTGGACTGAATCAGTAGTTGTACTGGAAAAATTACAAAAGCTCAAACATGAAGAACAAAAACTCGAACATGAAGAACAAAAACTCGAACATGAAGAACAAAAGTTTGAGCATTAAGAACAAAAGTTTGAGCATTAAGAACAAAAGTTTGAGCATTAAGAACAAAAACTCGAACATGAAGAACAAACGTTAGTCCATCGATAACATAAATGGAAGCTTTAGTTCTTACCGAATAAACATAGGTTATTAAAGTACGTTGCTCTGTTCTTGGTGCGGTTCCTTTGGAGTTGTGCCTTGGCGCTAATCGCATTAAGAACAAAACCCTGTCGATCAAGAACTGAGCTTTCTACTGCGATCGTTAATCTGGTAGCTCTGTATCGCCGCTAGGGGAAATAGAACTATCTTTGTTTCCTTCTGGCATTAGCGCTGCTGCGATCGAGGATCTGCTTGAATCGCTAGTGTAGGTTTGAGGCGATCCTTTCAAAGGTGGCACAGCAGAATCGCAAATCAAGCTCAACCAAACTCTTTTGTGTAAAATACGATCCTGAAGGAAGCTTGCTTTGCAGTTGAGTGGCTTTACCGGACTGAAGCACTAGCGATGGGGGGAAGTGACGAAAGTGAGTCAGCGAGACAAGCTACTGGTCAAAATCTTGCTGGGCAACTCCGATGCCAACATTCCTTTTGAGCAACTCTGTCAACTGTTGTGCAATCTTGGTTTTGAGGAACGCATACGAGGCAGCCACCACATCTTTTCTAAAGAAGGGGTTGAGGAAATCTTGAACCTCCAGCCTAAGCAAGGAAAAGCCAAGGCGTATCAAGTTAAACAAGTCCGCACTATGATTTTGAACTATCAACTTGGAGGTCAAGATGAAGATTCGGTATGAACTCATCATTTACTGGAGCGATGTGGATCAAGCGTTTATTGTCGAGGTTCCAGAACTGCCGGGTTGTATGGCAGATGGCGAAACATATCAAGCCGCCGTGCAAAATGCGGAAGTTGTGATTGGAGAATGGATTGAAACGGCACAAGCGTTAGGGCGACCGATCCCAGAACCCAAAGGTCGATTACTATTTGCGTAGGTTGTTAGTTTAGAATAGTTGAAACTGATTGACTTGCTGATAGAGATGTGTGAGCGTGATCAAGCTCAATTAGATACTTCTATGTAGAAGAGCAGTTCGGTTCTAGAAAAAGCTACTTCACAATCGGATAGCTTTGCTACACGAGGCTTGAAAATAAAGACTTGATGAAGAGTTAACCTGATTTCCCTTGTCTAAATATATAATTCTGAATTACGGTTTGTACGAAATCAAATCTGCTCATGTTAACAGACTATCTTCTGTAATAAGGTTACATTTCAGAGCGTTAGATGGGTTTGAACGGGTCAGAGCAGTCTAGATAATTAGTTAGACCACACATTCTTCTGCATGGACACGGTTGCAGTTTCATCCGTATCGTCTGAAATGATTTCTTGCTAGCTGAGATACGCTCGATGAAGCTTGACCATCACAAGATCACTCAAACGAGAAGAAGCCGATGGATGGAACCACTCCTAAGGAAACACAGCTTGATCTAAAGGAAAGTAAAGCAAAGACTGACGCAGAATCCGGCAAAGAACGTAGGTGGCTATCGTCCCCATTAATTCTTACACTTGCAGGATTGCTTGGTACTGGGTTTGGAGCCGCTCTTCAAGGATACTCAAGCTTTCAACTGGAGAGACAAAAGTTCGAGTTTAATCTAGTTCAAAAAGCATTAGAAACTAAAGATAGAAGTGAGGCTGCAAAACAATTAGTTTTTCTAATTGACTCTGGTGTTATTCGGAGTTTGGATACTGAGAGAATACGAGAAATAGTAGAAAACAATCAATTGCCCACTTCGCTCAACGCTTCTGCGAAGAGGAAGGCTGTGCTTAAACCTTCTTCAAAAGGTACATACCAACTTGTGAGTGCAGGTGGTCTTTGTTTAGATGCAAAGGATTACGGCTATGACAAGGAAGGAGGCAGTTTGCAAGTTTGGTCTTGTAGTAGTCAACCGCCTCTACCGCCTCAGTGGTGGAAATTTCAGCTTCAGCAAGGTCTTCAGCAAGGTCGCATTCTGAGTGCAGGGAATCTTTGTTTAGATGCAAAGGATTATGGGGAAAAACGCCTGGGTAATCCTTTACATCTGTGGAAGTGCAACACACAAGCTGCTCAAAAATGGACATATTTGCACGGAAAAATTTTAAGTGCAGGTAATCTTTGTTTAGCCATAAAAAATAATGGAGAAAGCCAGGATGGCTCTCCGCTACATTTAGAGCAATGCAAAGGAAGCCCTACACAGACATGGAGTTTAAGACAAGTTGAAGTTGAATAGATGCGCGGTCTATCAAGACGCCACAATATGTGAAAGATAAACACTAAGTACAAACGCTCACAGCCCCTTTAAACATTATGTGTCGCGTTTTTAGGCGGCTTATATCAGGTTTTCACAAAACCTCATGTTAGAGCGATAAGTGTAAGTATCACACTTCTAGAGCTTAAAAAGCGATCGCACTCTAAGTTAGTGATAAGACCTCTTGCAAAAGTCAACTCTTTGACTTGAGTTCGTAGTTATAGATGCCAGCAATCAGGTTGAATCGTAAGCCAAATCTGCGTCTGCGATTGCGGTAACGTTCCCCAAGAATCCGAAAAATCTTCAGGCTGCGATTGACATGCTCAACAACAATCCGCTGAGTTGCGAGGGTTCGATTCGCCTGCCGTTGAGCCTGAGATAAGTGAGCGCCTTTTGGCTTCTTCGTAGGGGTCTGACTATTGGGATGGAGTTGCGCAACTCCCTGATACCCCTTGTCACCTAAAAGCTGGATCGTGGCGACGAACCGAACTTGGCTCATCTTAAACAGACGAAAGTCATGAACTCTGCCTTTGCCGTGAGCCGTGCATACAATTGCCCCGGTGCCTTGGTTGACCACCAACTGCGACTTCAAGGGATGATGCCTTTTCTTACCGGAGAACATGCGTCGTTGGTTTTTTTTGGACGCTCGACTGGACTTTCCGTCACGTCCACCACCACGACTTCGAGAACGCAGTCCGATTGCACCAATGCCTTCTTTCCAGGCAACCGAAATCGACCGGAACGAATCAAGGTCTGCTCGACATGCCGAATGATCCGGAACGCAGTGGACTCATTGATATTCCAGCCTTGAGCAATGTGGAAGTAGGTGCGGTACTCTCGCCAGTATTGCAACGTCAGCAGCACTTGGTCTTCCAAGCTCAGTTTGGCAGGACGACCAGGTTTGCGTTTCGCCTGTTGCTTTTGCTTCAGAACGGACACCATTTCTGAAAAGGTCGTGGTTTGAACGCCGCAGAATCGCTTGAAGGCTTCGGGCTTCAAAGTTCGTACTTGTTCGTAGGTCATCAGGTTCTCCTCTCAATCACCTCACTATTTCCCCTATCGATGACTTTTGCAAGAGGTCTATAGAACGATCGCACTCTAATGTTGCTGTGGAGCGATCGCATTTTAGGTAGTGTTGGTAGGCTACTTGAGATGTGTAGTTATGCATAATGGGGCGCGTGGGAGAAATGTTAGGCTGATGAGATGATGACTCGGAGAATCTCAGATGCCGTCCACTGCTCAAGAGATTTATGACCAACTCATTCGAGCTTTACCCCCGACTGAACGCTTACGTTTAGCAACGCTGATTCTCAATGAGCTAGTCCAGCAAAATTCATCCATTATCGATCAACAGGATGATTGGACTGAACAGGATCAAACAGATGTCGTTAGTTTTTCGTTGCAGTACGCAGCCTCTTTGTTCCCTGACGAGGAGGTTGTTTGATGCCCTTCAATGCTGGTGATTCAGTGACCGTTGATCTTCCAGGTGCGATGGAAATAAAACGCCGTCCCGCTCCCGTCGTATCCTCTGCAACCTATCACGTAGTTTTCGGTGAGGGTGGAGTCGTAAAGTGGTGTTGCATACTAAGAAATGATGATGTAGGACTGAGTTATGAACTGCCCTCGC
>NZ_JCACCM010000013.1:0-4290 GCF_059501405.1 Myxacorys sp. | reverse complement strand
GTGCTTCCTATCCTACTTTCTCTACTCTCACAATGAATTAACCCTGGGGGCAACCGTGGAGGAGTGACTCGTCTGTATGCTGATGCTCCAGGTGAATAGTAATGGTCCTTTCATCAATCTTGAGTTGCTCAGCTACGGATCATAGGAATTCCCCTTCTAGGTACTTTAGATCACTGCTATATTTCAGCCCTCGCTACTCTCGGTTGCAGCATCGCAATTGCCCTGACGTGAACTAGAGCAATACTGCTTCAGTTCTACAATTCGCGCAAAAGTCAAGCAATCTTCCCCTCGTGGGTAATCCCTGGTGAAAATTGCGGAACCGTCATGCTCAAGCCTGTGGAAACAGATGTAGTTCAAACACAGACAACCTTCACCTTAGTCATAGGAGCATCATCATGCCTTACACCAATGCACAACTTCGCAGCATTCTCAATGGTCATGGGTTCGGCTACTCTCCCGAACCCGATCCAAACTTCCCCATTTCCAGTTATGATGGACCGCTTATCGATAGAGTAACAGTGGATGCGATCAAAGCATTCCAAACCTATTACAAACTGCGAGTCGATGGCATTGCGGGTCCAATTACGATGGCAAAGGCAGAACAGGCGATGCGGGTGTTGCAAGACAACCTCAATCGGGTGATCAACGCAAACCTGCCCCCAAGCCAACCCTTCTACGGTCCTAGAACCGTTGCGGCAGTAAAAGAATTTGAGCGTCGCTATGGATATAACGTGGATGGCATTGCCAACTTAGTTGTGCGTCAACGGCTGAATGACCTGGTGCGTATTACTGCTGCTGTACAGTGACTTTTACGTGTCATGGCACTGTAGATGAGTTTCGCTAACCCAGTTGTAGCGAATTGAGAATTGCCCTATCGATCACAACTTTGAAAGGAGAACTCCAATGACCATGATGAACGAAATGGTATCTGTATCCGCAGATCCGACGCTAAGACGAGGGGCAACCGGGAACAGCGTTAAGGCACTACAAACCTTACTCAACTATCGCGGCGCAGGACTGACGGTCGATGGAAACTTTGGTGCGAACACAGAAGCCCGTGTGATTGAGTTTCAACAAGCCCTTGGACTGGCAGCAGATGGGATTGTCGGTCCTAAAACCTGGAGTGCACTTCGCTCTGGAATGGTTGTTGCCCGCATTCCGGGCAGTGCCATTAATCTTAGGGAAACGCCCGAGCTCACGGCTACCGTTATTCAAACCCTTCGATCCGAAGATAGCGTCAGGATTCTCGGTCGATCTCCTATCTTAGAAGAAGACTACCGCTGGTTTCAGGTCGAAGCCCAACAGAAAACGGGTTGGGTGCGTGAAGATTTAGTGCGCTTGTACAATCCTTTTACGATTCCGCTTCCAGTTGCAAATGGCGTGACGATTCAAATTCGTCCGCGCCCTTGGGTCATGGAAATCGATGCCAGAGTTGAAGCGGGAATTCGTAGTGCATTGAACTTAGGATTTCGTGATCGTATCCGCTATATGTTCCAATCCCTCGACCTCGATGGCACAGGTCCTAGGGGAATGATGTTGGTTTACCTCATGGGCAGCCAAGTTTGTGGAACTGGAGGTTGTACGATGCTCGTGATGCAGGCAGCGGAAAACGGATATCGCGCCATCTCTCGAATTCCAGCGGTGCAACAACCGGTCATGATTAGCAATGGAAGAACGAACGGCTATCCTGATCTGATTGTTTACACGGCGGGCGGTGGGCTCGTACCTGCTTATCGTCGCCTGCGGTTCAATGGTTCTAGCTATCCTACTCACCTCACCGGAGAGCCTGCTTTGCCCGCCGGAACCACTGTAACGGGGGGCGTGGCACTAGCCAGCCGAATTGCCCCAGACTTAGCTGCGCCGTTAGTGGCAGTGTGATCGATTAGACAGTATGAATGAGGTGAACAATGTCTAGAAGTTTGCTGGTCGTAAACTATCTGACTCTTTCGGCCGAGGAGCGAGAGAACATTCAGTTGGTGCGTAGACAGCATGATCTTTTGGATTACGACGTTGTTGCACCTCATTTCACCTTGGTCTTTCCCGTTTTCAATCGTGATGGAAAAATCTTTCATTGAGCCTGTGGAACAAGTTGCACAATCGATGATTTAGCCTTTTTGCGGGAAGATTTGCCCCAGCTCATGGGTTCGATGACCGAAGGAGTAGAGCCAGAGTGGGTGCAGATTGTGATCGCTGGCAATGGTTCTGGTCTCCCTGAGGCGATTCAAGCGCAGATTTTAAGCCGTTCTTCACCACAAAACTAGTTGGCGTAGGCACAGGCATGGACATGTCCATTAGTCATCAAATTATGGTGGAGAAACACGGTGGACAATTGAAATGCGTTTAACTTATGGGGCTGGCACTACATTCGTTATCCAATTGCCAGTTCAACAACCTGTGCAAGTCAGCAATCTATAGCATTGGGGTCAGTCGGCCTAGTGATACAAGCGCTTGAAGGTAAAGAAGGTGCTGTATTTGCAAAACTCGCGATCGATCTGCTGTTAGCACTGTGAACGCTTCTAGGCAAATTAGGAGCATCGAGTCGGTGGCAAGATCGGTCCCGCATTCAGACGGTAGAGCCGCTTGAGATCCAAAATGACCTGCCGATAGCGAACTAGCTTGGCTCTGTCGTCGATTTTGCGGTAAGTTTCGGCTCCCGAAACCCGCAAAATGCCTTCTTTGTCCCACTTGACAAATTGCTCTCCGGTTGAACCCGCAGGAATTCGTTGCTGACCAATCCCCCCAATTTCCTCTAACCCTTGAGCTAAGACCCGATCACTCACCGCACCACTCAAACAAACGCTGACCTCACCCAAGGTGCGGGTGTCGTAATACCTGCCCACCACTTGACTGCCGTATTTGCGAAACAGAAAGCAATTTCCCAGGATTTCACCCGGGGCAGACACCCTTCCCACTCGAGGGGGCTGGCTACAAAAGCGGTAATTGCCATTCGGAAGATTGGTGCGAAAGTCTAAGGCAGCAGGTTGGCCGACAGCTTGAAGCATCGTTCCGAAGGGAAGGCAGAAGCTCAAGGTCAGCGTCAGGAGAACAGAACGGTGCATGTGGGTGAACTGGGGGAGTGATCCGAAGTCAGATAGACGTGAAGTTGCAGGTGCAAGTTTCAATTTCTAAATTAAACCCATATTAGTCTCTCAACCAAACACATAATTGCCCAAATTCTCACACTTGATCGCTTAACTGCTCTGTATGCAACTGTTGAATAATTGAAGTAGTACAGTCACGCCTTCAAAATTCTGGTCAACATTCACCAATGCCGCTGCTCTTTCTCAAACCAGCAAAATATATGGAGCGACAAATTAAATGGCTTGCCGCAGACGATCGCAGTTTTGTTTGTCGAAGTAACAACTCAACCGTTCTTGCGAAATGCGTTGAGTTGTGTCGCAAATACTTCTTTATTGACAAATGAGGTATCTCATTCGTGTTTCGTTAAGTACTCATTCCAGAAAGTTCTTCAATAAATTTCACTTGAGACATACTGTTCCCTTAGTCTGATCCCTTTCACCTGCCCTTTGCGGAATCATACTCATCGCTTCAATCCCACTGGAGGTTCGTCTCGCACTGTTGAATGAGCCGAATCCCATCATTGGTTTTGTCAGTCGCTTGATGTTTTGATGGTCCTGCTCGAGCACATTGTTCAGGTATCTACTCTGCCGTAATTCCGTTTCTGCTGCCAATGTTTTATCGGCTTTCAGTACTTCAACTGCCACTGGATAGGCAGCATTTTTATCGACAGTGAGTTCTTTGAAGCTCGCGTAGTGACTCAGCCATGGAGTTTGAGTATGAGTCGCCTTCAGCACTTTGCCCAAGAACCAGGCTGCTGCTTTGCCGTCCCGCTTCGCGCTCAGCTTAAAGTCCAACGTGTTGCCTGCTGAATCGATAGCGCGATACAGATATTTCCAATCCCCTTTGACCTAAATGTACGTTTCATCCACGCGCCACGAATCGTTCGTTCCTTTCCAGTGTGGTCGAAGGCGCTTGTCCAATTCTGGCGCGTAGCTCAACACCCATCGATGGATAGTGGAATGTGTTCGCTGCGCGAAGCTCCGAAGGACACCACTTCCACCCCGCGTTCTGCCATCATTTCTTCCAAGTCCCGATAACTCAGGGAATAACGACAATACCAGCGCACGTTCAGCAGGATAATTTCAGGCAAAAAGTGCCGCCATTTAAACAAGGAGTCAGTCGTCACTTAGAGCAAGACCAGAGGAAATTAGGCTTCCCCACCTTCTCATTTGTCGAGTAGGGAGAATTCCTCCAGTGTTTAGGCTTGCT
>NZ_JCACCM010000012.1:0-4344 GCF_059501405.1 Myxacorys sp. | reverse complement strand
CTCCAGCATCACCAGCTTCCTCGATTCGACTAATCATTCTCACTTATGCAACGCCCGTAAAGTTATCTGTTGACACTTACCATCAACCTACTGTGAGGCTATGAGTAAGGTGGTGCTTTAGGGGCTTAGTGGGACGATTCAACGTCGAATCAGCTTTAACCTGGGGGAAACATGAAAATTCCTAACATTCTAAAGCTGAAGAGTCATTAGCAAGAATAAGATTACAAATAGGCATTCCATTGGTAGAAACTATCCTGAAAAATAGTAGGAGGTTGGAGCTATGGATGAGCGTCATCGATACTTGCGAATCGCCCTTATTGTTGTTGGAATTGCGTTTCTCCTGATCTATCCGTTGATGAAGATTTGGTCATCGGGCTGGGCATGGCAACCCGGTCAATATGAATACGAACAGATGATCATCGGCATTTATGCAACGCTCGGTGTCTTTTTGCTATGGGCGGCTCGAAAACCAGAAGCGCATCTCAGTTTAATCTGGTTCACCGTTTGGTCCAGTGTGGTGCATGGGTTGGTCATGGCGGTACACGCAGGGATTGATCCTGCGGAACGCGGACACCTACTCGGCGATGTTCCAGCATTGTTCTTAGTGGCACTTGTTCTTGGTTTCCTAGCGCCACGCGAAGTGGTGTCAGTGCAGGAATGAGTCAATGTAACAATTTAACTGCAACGGACGGTCGAAAGCTGTTGGTATATGGTTCTAGGGTGTTTGCTGCCGCTGATTTGAGCCGTTAGACCTTTAAGTTATCTATGGGCTGTAGTTGAAAGCTTATCTGTAGGCAAAGATGTTCAAGTAAGCGGAAATCTGGTGTTGAGGCATAATTGCGAAGTTGTTGAGGCACGATTAGCACGGAGCGCAACTCCGAAGGAAACCACACTCTAACGTTAGAATGAAGCGCTCCTTAAAGCTTGAGAAGCGGTCGCACTCTAATGCTGGTAATGTAGCGATCGCACTCTAATGTTGGTGTGCAGCATTTCCTTCGGAGTTGCGTAGCTAATCGCTTATGGAAAGCCAACTATGAGATAGCCCTCTTACGGTAGACGGCATTTCTAATTACAGAACTTACAACGGATAGAGTGATAGTAAGCAAACTGTAATTATGGCTGTTGAAGATCTCCGTAAAAGCGACATGATGGCGCATCTTTTAGAAGCGCTAGACGCAGGTGAAGACATCGGGCACTATGGCCGACTCGTGTTTGCGATGATTGCACGCCATTTCATGTCCGAAGAAGAAGTGATTGAGTACTTGCAGAAAGATACGGATTTTAGTGAAGGCGAAGCCAAGGCACTGTATCAGCAGGTGCAAGGCAAAGATTACAATCCGCCGAAGCGCGATCGCATCTTAGAGTGGCAAAGCAAACAAGACTTCCCGATCTGCCCCAACTCAGATGATCCTGATGCGTGTAATGTCTATCGGGATTTAACCTTTCCTGAGCATGTCTATGAGCATATCAGCGAGTACTACGAACAGAAAGCATAAAAGAGCGATCGCATAAAGGCGCGAGAATTCCTCTAGATAGATGTTGAAAAGCGATCGCTCTTTTATTTATAAGGTTGGGAACGCGCATTTTCGGAGCAAGGGATCTTTCCTTTGCTCCGTTGAATTTTGAGAAGCGAGATGTTCAGCCTGTCGATCACAGGTGATCTTGTATCATGAACTAGTAGCTGTTGCATTTGCACTTTTACTTCTTAATCATTCATTCTTCTGATACTTCCTGTATGTCTACCATTGTTGTCGAACAACTTAGCAAGGTTTACCCCGTTGCCGTTAAAGAAGCTGGACTGAAAGGAACGATCGCTCACTTCTTTAAGCGCACCTACCGCCAGGTAAAAGCAGTGCAGGATGTTTCGTTTCGGATTGAACCCGGAGAAGTTGTCGGATTTTTAGGAGCGAATGGGGCCGGAAAAACAACGACGCTAAAAATGCTAACAGGGTTAATTCATCCTTCATCGGGTCGGGTGGAAGTATCAGGACACATTCCCTTTCAGCGACGGTCAGCGTTTCTTAGTCAAGTCACGTTGGTCATGGGGCAAAAGCAACAGTTAATCTGGGATTTGCCTGCACTAGACTCGTTTAGGATTAATGCTGCTGTCTATGGCATTAGCGATCGCGCCCTTGAGCATCGAGTCGGCGAACTCTCTGAAATGCTGTCACTTGGCGAAAAACTCAATCAACCCGTTCGCAAGCTGTCTCTCGGAGAGCGCATGAAAGCCGAGTTACTAGCGGCATTACTTCATGAACCGAACGTTTTGTTTCTAGATGAGCCGACGTTAGGGTTAGACGTGAATGCACAAGTTGCTGTGCGGGAGTTTTTGCGAGAATACAATCAGCGCTACGGAGCAACGATTCTTTTGACGAGCCATTACATGGCAGATATCACCGCGCTCTGTGAGCGAGTGCTAATGATTCACCAAGGACAGTTGATTTATGACGGCAGTTTAGATGGCTTGGTAGACCGTTTCTCGCCCTGCCGGGAAGTAAAAGTAGAGTTTGCGCGTCCGTATTCAGTCAATGAATTGAGCGTTTATGGCGACATTCAAGACGTTGATAAACAATATGCGCGATTTTTGGTGCAGCAAGAAGGATTAACAGGCGCGATCGCTAAAATCCTAGCCGACCTACAAGTGGTGGATTTGACCATCAGCGATCCGCCAATTGAAGAAGTGATCGGACGAGTCTTTCAAGCAGGAACGGTGGCGAGATGAAGCGGCTTTTCAGAATTATGCAAACCTTTGCGACGGTGTATTACGCCTACATGGTGGAATATCGCGCAGAACTCTTGCTGTGGGTGTTGTCGGGTTCGCTACCGATCATTCTCATGGGCGTGTGGACTCAAGCGGCTGAACGCGGAAATTTTGGACTGTCTCCGGTTGATTTTGCTCGTTACTTTCTAGCGGTGTTTCTCGTCCGGCAAATTACAGTGGTATGGGTGATTTGGGAGTTTGAGCGAGAAGTGTTGGAAGGTAAGTTGTCGTTCCGGTTGCTACAACCGATCGATCCGGTCTGGCATCATGTCTTTTCTCACGTTTCAGAACGGCTAGCGCGGCTTCCTTTTGCTGTTCTATTAATTGTTTTATTTTTCATCCTGTATCCTGCGGCTATTTTTGTTCCTAATATTCTCACCATCGCGTTGTTTTTATTAGCCGCAGGACTAGCATTTGCGTTGAATTTCTTGATTCAGTACACGTTAGCAATGGTTGCATTCTGGACTGAACGAGCAAGCTCACTGCAAGAGTTCTGGTTTCTGTTTTATTTGTTTCTTTCTGGCGCGATCGCGCCGCTTGCCGTCTTTCCAGAGAGTGTGAGAACGATCGCTCAACTTACTCCATTTCCATATTTGATTAATTTTCCAGCCAGTATTTTGGTCGGGTTGCCTGTCAATCTGATTCAAGGATTTCTGGTGATGTTAGCGTGGGGTGCCGGATTCTTTACGCTCAATCGGTGGCTGTGGCGCAAAGGGCTAAAACAGTATTCGGGCATGGGGGCGTGACATGGAGCGGTATTTCAGAATTCTGCGAATCTTTTGGTCAACGGCGATCGCGGCGGAGTTAGAGTATCGGATCAACTTCGCGATCGCGGCGTTCACGAGTTTGGGTGGACTGGTGGGCAGTTTGTTTGGCTTATTTTTGTTCTACCAAACTGGCTCTAGTTTTCCGGGGTGGCGATGGGAAGAAGCCCTGATCGTCGTCGGCATCTTCACGCTGCTAGAAGGATTTTCTAGTACCTTCTTGGCTCCAAACCTCAACCGAATTGTCCGTCATGTGCAAGAAGGAACGCTGGATTTTGTCTTGCTCAAACCCATTAGCTCCCAATTCTGGCTCTCGGCTCACACGGTCTCTCCGTGGGGGTTGCCGGACATTTTCTTTGGAATCGCTACCATTCTTTATGGAGGCATTAAACTTGGAATCGAGCCGGCTGCTTATTTCGTCAGCATTGTACCGCTAATCTTTGGATTGGCGATTCTGTATAGCTTGTGGTTTATATTGGGCGCGACCAGCATTTGGTTTGTCAAAATTTATAATGTGACTGAAGTATTGCGCGGATTGTTAGAAGCAGGACGCTTTCCGATGGCGGCGTATCCCACTGCCTATCGATTCTTTTTTACATTCGTGGTTCCGGTTGCCTTTCTGACTACAACTCCGGCAGAAACGTTGTTGGGTCGATCGGGAATTGCAGGAACGGCAGTTGCCGGATTACTTGCGATCGCGCTTCTATTTGTCGCTCATTGGTTTTGGCGATTTGCACTCCGGTTTTACACTAGTGCTTCGAGCTAATAGAGTTGTCGGGAAATAAAAACAAAGGTAGCTAACATGACCTTTCAAGTTCT
>NZ_JCACCM010000011.1:0-65344 GCF_059501405.1 Myxacorys sp. | reverse complement strand
TCCTTCCATTTTTACGGATGTGGCGGGCCTAGCATTCCGGACATTGCATGAAAAGCAACCTCAATTCATACTCTCATTATGCAACGTCCAAAAAATAATGGGACGAGTGCTATCTCAAACGGCAATGATGCAGAAAATAATGGGAGGGGTGCGAACACTTCGTGGAGCAGAGCGATCGTAGGTAGCAACACTCCGGCAAAAAGTGAGAACGTTCCAATAATAAAGTGGAAATGATGCGAACACTTCGTGGAGCGGAGCGATCGCAACAAGCAACTATCCCGAATTTTGTCGCATATATCTCAATCAAAGCCTAAACCCTTCACAATCTTCTGAAGAACTTGCCGCCACACAACGCATCCTTTCCAATCCAATGGATTTAACTGTGGTAGCTCAAATGCTTGCCCTCGGAAAAACCCCCGACCTTTTCCGATTACAAGAGCAGCAATACACATTCATGTCGGCAGACTATCAGCACCGATGGAATCAAGACTTTCCCCTCAAGAAATTTTCTGAAGCCATCTACCAACTTCAACTCAACGACGAGAAAACCCTTCCTGCCGCAGAGTTTTATTCCGCATTAGTCAGCATGGAAGACGAAAAATATAAGATGGTTGTCAGTCGTCCGTGGAAAGATGCCAAAGGCGAAACCCAACACGAATGGTATTTCCGCCATGACAAGATCGCAGAGTTCTTCATTGTGCAAACTTTCCTTGGTGATGGAGAAACGGTGAAGAATCGCCTTGTCGATCGCATCGGCGATCCCAGATTTCGAGGCGTCTATTTCTTGCTCGCCACCAGACTTCCACTTGATGATGCCAAAGAACTCCGAGAAACCCTGATTCAATACGCGGCTGACACCAAAGATCACACCGTCAGCGACGACTTTGTTCAATTACTCCGCATTCGTCCCAAGTAAGAAGCGATTCACTCAGAACCTTAACCTTTCATACCCGATTTTAGCTACCAAATCGCCTGAAGATTCAACATAAAGCTTGGTAAAACATCCTCACCTGACAGCATTTCTGGCGCATCCAATACTTCGATGTCTTGTCCTAATCGATAAATCTCAACTCGTCGCGTTTCTGGATCGACCAACCAACCCAATTTCACACCACTACTCATATACTCTTGCATTTTTGCTTGAGTCTCTCGCAGCGTATCTGTTGGCAACATCAGTTCTAAGACAAAATCAGGCGAGATCGGTGGAAATTTCTTCTTTTGTTCAGGCGTGAGAGCGTCCCATCGCTCTTTTTTGACCCAAGCCACATCAGGAGAACGATCTCCGCCATTCGGAAGCTTGAAGCCCGTTGACGAATCGAATACAATCCCTAGTTTTGTTTGCTCGTTCCACACAACAAATCGTGCTGTTAAAGTCGCATTGTTGCTTCCGGTTTCTCCACCTGTAGGCGACATAATTAACAGTTCTCCTTTGGCATTGCGTTCAAACTTGGCATCAGGATTGAGCTGACAAAGCTGGTAGAACTGCTCATCCGTCATGTTAAAAACAGGATTGAAGTTGATCGTGTAGGCGTTCATGTCAGCACCTCTGCACTCCGGCGGGCTTGCACTTCAAGATGAATTAGCAACGCATTAATATCAGCAGGATTTACGCCGCCAATTCGAGACGCTTGACCGATCGTGAGTGGTTTCACTTTCGATAGCTTTTCGCGCGCTTCTTTCGACAGCGTATCGATCGCGTTGTAGTTCAAATCAACCGGAAGTTTGCGGTGTTCTTGACGGCTGACTTGCTCAATTTGATGCTGTTGCCGTTGAATATAGCCAGAATATTTAATGTCAATTTCTGCCCCTTCTTTTTCAGCGCGATCGCACTCCAAATTTCCCAAACCGTACCGCTCTAGATCGACATAATGAAATCCTGAACGACGTAAAAGATCGGCTAACGTGATTGATCCTTTGATGATCTGTTGGGTATCGGCGGCGATCACTTTTCCAACATCACTCTGCTCTTTCACCCGCGTCTCATGCAATCGCTCTTTTTCGGCTGCAATGGTTTCTTGTTTGTGCGTAAAGCGTTGCCAACGCCGATCGTCAATCAGTCCAATCTCGCGTCCTAACGGAGTGAGCCGCTGATCGGCATTATCCGATCGCAAAATGAGACGATACTCCGATCGCGAGGTCAGCACTCGATAGGGTTCGCGCAAATCTTTCGTACACAAGTCATCGATCAGGGTTCCGATGTAACTATATTCACGCGGAAACACGATGAGTTCTTGATGACGACAGAATCGAGCCGCATTGATTCCGGCGACTAGTCCTTGGGCAGCGGCTTCTTCGTAACCTGTTGTGCCATTGATTTGCCCAGCGCAAAAGAGACCTTCAATTTTTTTGGTCATCAGGGTTGGATAACACTGAGTTGCTGGAAGGTAATCGTACTCAACCGCATAGGCAGGACGGAGCATCGTACAGTTTTCTAAGCCAGGCAGCGATCGCAGCATTTTTAACTGAATCGATTCGGGCAAGCCTGTTGAGAAGCCTTGAATATAAAGCTCTGGCGTGTCGCGTCCTTCAGGTTCAATAAAAATCTGATGGCTTTCTTTATCGGCAAATCGAACAATTTTGTCTTCAATGCTCGGGCAGTAACGCGGCCCTTTTGCATCGACCCAGCCCCCGTAAACGGGAGACAAATGCAAGTTTTCACGAATGATCTGATGCGTTGCGGCGGTAGTGCGCGTCAAATGACAGGGCAGTTGTTCCCGTTCAATCCAGGCGTCTGGATCAAAGCTAAACCAGCGCACATCGTCGTCACCGGGCTGAGGTTCCAGCACATCAAAGTTGACCGAACGGCGATCGACACGGGCAGGCGTTCCGGTTTTGAGGCGTCCGGTTTCAAACCCAAATCGATTTAACGTGTCGGTCAGTCCAACCGCAGCAAATTCTCCGGCGCGTCCTGCGTCCATTGATTTGTTGCCGACCCAAATTTTTCCGCCTAAAAACGTTCCGGTGGTCAAAATGACGGCTTTACACCCGAAGGCAACGCCAAAGTAGGTTTGAACGCCGATCACTTCATCATTTGTGCCCAAAATCAAATCCGTCGCCATGCCTTCTCGAATCGTCAAGTTTTCCTGATTCTCGACGATCGTTTTCATCACGTTGGCATATTCGCGCTTGTCAGTTTGCGCCCGCAATGCCCATACTGCCGGGCCGCGTGAGGCATTGAGAATGCGTTTCTGCAAATACGTCCGATCTGCCACCTTGCCGATCTCGCCCCCGATCGCGTCAGCTTCATGCACCAACTGCGATTTTGCCGGACCGCCCACAGCAGGATTACAAGGCTGCCATGCAATTTTATCAAGGTTAAGCGTCAGCAAAAGAGTACGACAGCCCAGACGAGCGGTTGCTAGAGCCGCTTCACATCCAGAGTGTCCGGCTCCGACTACTACCACATCAAAAGCATCGAGAAAATCTACAGGCGCGTTCATAGAAATAGCATTAGGCGGTGCAGGTCTATTGTAACGGCTAGGCTGATGGCTCAGTCAGGAAAAGCGGTTACCGCAATTAGTGCCACAACTCTGATCACTCGTAAATCCATTGAAAAATTTGCAGATTTAGATTCTCAGCTTGCAGATCTTAATTCCACGATCGCGGATCTCAATTCTGAACATATGGATCTTAATTCCACGATCGCAGATCTTAGTTCTGAACGCGTGGATCTTAATTCCGCGATCGCAGATCTTAATTCTGAATATATGGATCTTGATTCTGCATCTTGCTCGTCGCTACAGCCTCATGTAGCATTACCTGAATCTGCATTATTTAGAAACACCAATGGTCGTACCAGGAACTTGTTCTCCAGGAATCGCGGCGGGCATGGCAGCTCTGCAAATGTTCTACAACAGCTTTACCGGACTGTGGGACACAACCAATTGGTGGAATGCAGCTAACGCCCTTGATGCCACGATCGAATATTCCCGCCTCACCGATTCACTCACTTACCGAAGCAACATTTACAACACGTTTTATCAGAAGCCGAGATATGCAAATTTCATTAATCCGTGGTTTCGAGATGATGATGGTTGGTGGGCGATCGCGTGGATCAAAGCCTACGATTTGACTGGCGAAACGAAATACTTAGACCAAGCAAAAACCATTGTCCACAGCATGGAGACAGGGTGGGATACCAACGTGTGTGGAGGTGGATTGTATTGGCATAAAAAAGAACTCACGTATAAGAATGCAATTACAAACTCATTGTTTCTAGCGGCAGCAGCAAAGTTGCATTTACGCGAACCCAATAATCCTAATTATCTACAGTGGGCGCAGCGATCGTGGCAATGGTTTAAGCAATCGGGAATGATCAACGATCAACAACTCGTCAATGATGGTTTGGATAGCAACTGTCGAAACAATGGTAAAACCGTTTGGACATATAACCAAGGCGTATTGATTGGCGGACTAGTCGATCTTTATCGTGGCACTCAAGATCAGGAATTATTGGAGCAAGCCGTCGCGATCGCAGATGCCAGCATCGCAAACCTAGCTCCTAAAGGGATTCTGCGGGAACCCTGCGAACCAAACGACTGCGGCAATGATGGTCCGCAATTCAAAGGCGTTTTCATGCGAAACTTATCCGCGTTGTATGCGGTTCGTCCTAAAGCAAGCTATCGCGCTTTTATTCTTCGGAATGCCAATTCGATTTGGGCAAATCGGAATGAGCAGCAGCAGTTCGGATTGGATTGGGCAGGTAAAGTTGATAAGCCCGATGCGGCTCGTCAGACTTCTGCCATTGATGCGTTAAATGCCGCGATCGCGCTCACGACTCAAACACCCTATCCTGCAAAAACGGTTGGTCAGAATGCTCAATTTAGCGTTAATGTTGCTTGCTCTGGAAACTACGACCTAACGTTCCGTTACGCATCCACAGACGATGCAGCTCGCTATCTGTATATCAATGGTCGAAACATTATCGATCAACAGCTTTTTCCGACGACTGGCAGTTGGAATCAGTGGCAACAGACGAAAGTTTCTAAAATTTGGCTCAACGCAGGCAACAACACTGTTTCGCTCCTTTTCGATCCACTAAAAGGCAGCAAACATCCGTTAGCGCTAGATGTATTGACGATCGATGTATCCCGCGATCGAATTCGGTGAAACTGACATTACTCCTCTCTGGTGTCTCGCTATCGTCAGAGGTAATCGATTATTTCTCCGACATTACGCTCCACAAACCTGATTCCCCATAGAGAGCAGAATTATTAGCGGGTGAGTTAGCGATCTGGGCGCTAAAAATAACAGGAATTGAGCTAACAACAAACGCAGTTGCAGCTATGAAAGCTATTTTTAGTCCGTTGTGTAGAACATCAGGACGAAGAGTGGGAACATGATTATGAGATTTCATTAGATTAAGTCTCCACAACAAGATTAACCGCGCTCCTTCAGTATATCGATTTTGTAGCTTTGGCTACAGAAATATCTCTCAACATTGTTCTCAAACCTTAACTGCCCTGGTCAGAAATCACACCTGGAGTAAACGATCGCTGAATTCTCAAGCCGTTTCGACAATTCTTTAGAGCTTGGCGGAACCAATCTTGAATCACAAGATGCAGCTATTGCATTTGAGCAATACTTTTCATGCATTGCTTCCATAGTTTTGTAATGAGTTACACAGAGCGACCTTGCTCCCACAGGTAATCTTCCCTGTAAAGCAAACGGTCTGCTTTTAAAACTTGGCTGCTTGTAGTGTTTAGGAATCATCATTTGAGCGTTGGTAACCTCGCAGTCTTAAGCAAAATGTTTTCAACCAAGCTACCCAGTAGGTGCTTCAAGTGTTATTGAGAATTTTTAGTTGCTGTTAAATACGCCCCGATGTTTTGATGATTTTCGCCGCGATCGCATACCCGTGATTCAAAGGGTTATATGTCCTAGTTCTTGGAGTTAACGTTATGGCTGGAATATGGTCGTTTAGCGGCAGGTATCGCATTCTGCACTTTACTTGGTTTGCCTTTTTTCTTACCTTTGTCGTTTGGTTTAACTTTGCACCGTTAGCAACATTGGCAAAGGCTGAACTGGGGTTGACTGATCCACAGATGCGAACCATCGCAATCTGCAATGTTGCGCTAACGGTTCCAGCACGAATCATCATTGGAATGATTTTGGATCGCTTTGGTCCTCGCATTACCTACTCTTGTCTACTGATTTATGCGGCAATTCCCTGCATCGCCTTTGCCCTCGCTCAGGACTTTGGGCAGATGGTAATCAGCCGTTTGGCGCTCAGCATTGTAGGCTGCGGCTTTGTTATCGGAATTCGGATGGTAGCAGAATGGTTTGGTGAACGAGAGATTGGTTTAGCTGAAGGCATTTACGGCGGCTGGGGAAATTTTGGGTCAGCCGGTGCTGCCTTTACGCTGCCAACGATCGCGGCGGGAACGGCATTCTTGGCGGCTGGACAGGTCAATTGGCGACTTGCGATCGCGCTGACAGGCATCATCTCCGCAATATATGGCGTGATCTATTACTTTAGCGTGACCGATACTCCTCCCGGTAAGGTCTATCAGCGCCCTGCCAGTAGCGCAGGCATGGAAGTCACGACCAAGCGCGACTTTTGGTTTCTCTTGGTGATGAACATTCCCTTAGTTGGAGTGTTAGGCTTGATTGCTTGGCGTTTAACCCAAGCGAAGTTCCTTAGTGAGACTGGGTTTGGAATCACTTGTTTGCTGTTGGTCGGTTTGTATCTGTTTCAGTCCTATAACATTTGGCAAGCAAACAAGCCCTTGATGACCGGACAGCTCCACTACCCGGCGGAAGAGCGATATAAGTTCTCTCAAGTGGCTAACTTAGAATTAGCGTATGTCGCCTGCTTTGGCTCAGAGTTAGCCGTTGTGTCGATGCTGCCAACTTACTTTCAGCGTGGCTTTGGGTTGACGGCGGCAATGGCGGGTGCGATCGCAGGTATGTATGCCTTCATGAATATTGTTGCTCGTCCTGGAGGCGGCTGGATTTCAGATAAAGTAGGGAGCCGTAAATGGACGCTAGCCATTACCATTGGCTGTACAGGACTGGGGTATCTCCTCTTCAGCATGTTTAGTGAAGGGGTTGCGATCGTGGCGGTGGTGCTGATGACAATGGTGGCATCCTTCTTCGTGATGGCGGCAGAAGGGGCGACCTATGCGATCGTGCCGTTAATCCAACCCCGCATTACAGGCCAGATTGCTGGTAACGTTGGCGCGTATGGTAACGTTGGCGCAGTTGTGTACCTGACGATTTACAGTCTTTTGCCTGAAGGCGTGGGCGGCGACAAAATCTTCTTTCAAATGTTGGGTATGGTCGGATTAGTTGTCGGATTTTTAATTGCGTTCACGATGAACGAAGTTAAACGTGGTCACAGCGAAGAAGCCACGACGAGAGTGCCTGTCTATTCGCAGGAGAGCGATCGCTACTAATTGGGTGCTCAATTAGAACAGGGTATCTGGCGGCAACGTCTCTCTATAAACTATGTTGCGCTTGCATCCTGAATCAAAGATTACTTCAAGGAATCCTAAAGTTTGGGCGTAGCTTTGAAGACCTGACAGCTTTATTTCTCTTTTTCGCTGTGCGCCCTTTCTTGCAGATTTGCCGCTTGGCAATTGCGTTGATCTTTCTAACCCTTTACACCAAAGGTCAGGAAGATCAACAAGCTGGCGAGGACGGTGTATCTAAATATCCTCACCAGCTTATTGACCAAATCTCACCGACAGATTCGCTAGGCTTCAGCCGTTTCTTCCTGAGATTCTTCAGAAGTCGGCTCTTCCTGAGAGTCCTCAGCGATCGCTTCCTGAGAGTCCTCAGCGATCGCTTCTTCGGGTTGAGGTTCGGGTGCAGGCTTGGGCTGAACAGGTTTTGGACCTCGCATCAACGCAGGATTCATCGCCTGTCTAGGTTCTTCCTTATCGCCCTTTCTGCCTCTGCCCGATGCCCGATCGGTTCTCCGTCCCCCACGGTCAGACTCTTCAGAAGATTTGGCGTCTGGACTTCGACGAACTGGCTTAGGTGGAGGAGATTTAGGCTCCGAGCTCTGAGGAGCGGAACTGGACTCCGAACTTTGAGGAGCGGAACTGGACTCTGTACTCTGAGGAGCGGCATCAGGGTTGGGTTGAGCCTGCCGCTCAGATTTTTTGATGGGACGTTCTACCATTGCTACGTTCTGTTCTACTCCTTTGGAATCATATCTCGCTTGTGTCCAGACGGAACCGATTTTTGAAAGGTTTTAGAAACTTAGAACGCCGCGATCGCTATCCAAGGTCGCAGGTATGCCCACAGGCAAGGCGGCATTCTCACCATCATGACCAAACGGCAAGTCTGATACGATCGGAATTCCCAAGTCAGACAAGCGATCGCGCAAGACCGCTTCGACTGAAAAGCTAAGGAGGTTTGGTGGGGGATCGCACTGGCTGAAACGTCCGATCGCGATCCCTCGAATCGAATTGAATGCGCCACACGATCGCCACTGCGTCAACATCCGATCAAGGCGGTACGGAAGCTCAGTCACATCTTCGATTGCCAGAATCACATCCGACAAATCGGGTTGCCAAGGCGTGTGCAATAGGTGAGTGGCAACGGTAAGATTTGCAGGCAGCAGAAGCCCCGTGACTCGTCCGCCGCCCCAACCGACCCCTTTTAAAGGTGGAAGAGAACGACCTTCAACGAGATCAAACAATCGCTGCTTTGACCAGTCGGGTTCGGCTGCGATCGTCGTTAGCAACGGGGCATGAACACCTGCCACGCCTTCGCCAGAGTAGGCCCACAGCAGACTAGTGATATCTGAAAATCCGATTAGCCATTTCGGTTCAACGGGTGGAAATGCCCATTTTTCGAGCAGTCTTGCTCCCCCCCAACCGCCTCTCGCGCATAAAATCCCACGACAGTCCGGATCGTTTAATGCCGTTTCAAGCGCCCCGCGTCGAACCTCATCCGTTCCAGCAAGATAGCCAAAGCGATCGTCATATCCCGCTGTAAATTCCACGCGATAGCCGCGATCGCGCCACACCTCTACACCCCGGTTAAAGGCACTCAATTCCCGCAATGCGCCGCTCGGCGCAATCACCCGCAGCAGATCCCCAGGTTGAAGTGGTGTTGGAAGCTGACAAAGTTTCATAATTGGCGATGAATAGGTCAGGAAAAGTTAGCGCCTCACAGATCCTACATCCGCCACATCCGCTACCAAATCCGCTGCCACACCTTACTCTAAGCCTGAGACGAATTCAAGATGTTGGCGAACCAAGTTTCCAAGCGATCGCTCAACGCCTCCAAAGAATATTCGGTCTCAGCCTGGTGACGGCAACTAGTTCGATCGATTTGATCAATTTTTGCGATCGCGCTCACCAACTCATCCACCCGATCCGGCTCAACCAACCAGCCTGTTTTTCCGTCTCGCACAATTTCTGCCGGCCCACCGCGCTGATAGGCAATCACCGGCACACCGCACGCTAATGCTTCGATCGCAACATTGCCAAACGCCTCCACCCAATGCGGCGTCATCAGTAACGCTCGTGATGCTCCTAACGCCTGCTGTAGCTCATGGGTAGACAGAAAGCCCGCATATTCAATCGGCGCGGTCGGATAGTCCGCCAAAATCTTCTGCCAGTAGTTCTGATCTTGAATAACTCCCCAAATCTTGAGCGGAACGCCTACTGCTTGAATCGCGGCTACGGCGTCTTCTAATCCTTTTTCAGGTGCAATTCGCCCGACCCAAGCTAAATAATTTTTGGGAGCAGCGCAGAACTGATAACTCGACAGATCAAAGCCATTCTTAATGTTGAAACACTGAGACGCGAATTGAAAGGTTTCCGCTTGCACCAAGCTATGAACGCCGATCGTTTTAGGAAACCGCTCCGCTACATTGCCAATAATCTGATCCATCGCGTCACTGAGCGAACCCATACTGACCAAATGCGCGATCGCCCGCTCAAAAAATGGTGTCAGATAGAACGGCAGCCAATCGTAAGCAAAGTTAAACAGCAAATCATACTCGTGCTGCACTTGCCGCGCATAGTCCCACATGTTGCCTAGCACAGAGTTTTTCGGCAGCGTGATCAGCTCATCGCGCCCTCCCGTTTGAGCAGTAATTTGCAGTTCTCCAGGAATCTCGATCAGGGGAATTCCGTCTAATACTGAACCTTCGGGCGCAACAACTGTGATGCTGTGTCCTCGTTGAATCAGCGATCGTGCCACGCTTTTCAAGGTTAACTCCACACCACCGCCTAACCCCGATCCAATCGCCCCCACCGGAGTAGATAGTAGTAATACTCTGAGCGGACGAAGATAAGACACGGTAGCAAAACCTATCGCTGGAGAACACGAGACTGTCTCATTATCTCTTCATTCGGCTACGGCAAGCTCTCTGGCCGGCTCACCGAATTCTTTGTTGTAGGCAGCGCTTCTTTTCCCGGTGTCGATCGAATTCGATTGAGCTGACCTAGCGCCCACCGGGCTGTTTCCTGCACATCTTGATCGGGATCGTCAGTGGCCTGATTCAACAAATGGCTGATCTGCGCCACCATGTCATACACCCGCGTCAAATCCCGAATAGCATTCTTCCGTACATCAGCGTTCTCATCCTGTAGCGAAATTGCCAGGGCGCGAGTGAGCGGTTTCAGCGTTCGAGTGCCGATTTCAGACAGGGAAGACAAAATCAAACTCCGTTGCCGAGAATCTGAATCCATCATCAGATCAACAAGTGGTTGAACGGCGCGACTATCGCCTCGCTGTCCAAGCTCCCAAATCACCTTCTGACGTTTTGCTGGATCAGGCACCCGAAGCTCATGAATTAACTCCTCTACAATGTTGATTTTAGATAGGCGAGTTGTTTCTGAAACAGGGGTTTCTGACGCTTTTGAGCCCGACGTTACTGGACGATTGGCAACCACGTTACCCGTCGCATCGACTAATTCTTTTTCTTTAACTAACGACTCTGAGTGGGAAATGTCAGAAGTTGACGTACTACTGGTCATTTGGGACTCGGCTATCGTGCGATTGGCTTTGCCAAATTCCGAATGATCGCTAGGTGCTTCTCCCATAAGCGAATCTTTTGAGGAAGGTGCTTCAGGAAGGAGCAGTTTTTCTTTGGGCGTCTCCTCGATAGAGCCTTCGTGACGCCTCTTTCGAGACAGGACTAACGCCGTTGCACCCACAAGACTCGAAGCGCCAATTCCGCCTAGCAGCCAAGGCGACTTCCACACCGGTTTACTCGAACTTCCTTGATCTGCTTTCGCCAAGAGTGGCGGTGCAATCGGTAGAATTGCCTTTTGATTAGAACTAGATACCTGAGTCGGACGAGCGGTTAAGCTAGTCGCAATTGTGCTATGTCTAGGGACAGCGATACCTAGACACGCAAACGTCAGGATGAAAAGAACACGGCGATAGGAAATCATAGGCTAATCCAAGAAAAGGGCGACTAGCGTACCAAGAAAGCAGCTTTGACAAACTAGCTCAATCCTAACCGCCAGACCCTAGATTGCCCGGGAAAGTTGCTCAACTCGCTACGAGGGATGTTCCGATTCAGACTCAACCTGCGCTAAAGGTACTGGCATAATTTCGCTGGAGTTCTGACTTACAGACGACATCAGTTGCTCTTTCGGACTTGGCTCAGCTAAATCCGGAGAAATTGAGATTTGGAATTTTTCGCTCAAGACATCTCGCTGGTTGATCAAATAAATGCTGATCAGGGTCAAACCCACACCCAACCATTGAATCGGCGTTAACACTTCCGACAGAAACACGTTGCCAAAGAGCAGCGCAAAAACGGGTGTCAGAAACGTGAGAGAGCTTAGACTTGTGAGACTACCGCTAGAGGCGAAATAGAAGAACAAACCGTAGGCGATCGCGCTGCCGAATATCGTAGAGTACGACAGCGACAGCCAGTTTGAGACGGTCAAATTTGACCACTGGGACGTTTCTAGCAGCCCCGACAACGCAAAGAGCGGCACACCGCCCAAGACCATATGCCAACCCGTCGCCGTGACCGGATCGGCATATTTGCAGACATAGCGTACCAAAATTGTTCCAACAGCCATCGATAGGGCAGCCAGCAACATGAGCCACTGTCCGTTATCAAACAGCCCTGCGATCGCATCTGAAAAGGAACCCATATCTGTCATCACGGCTACAAACTGGTTTCCAGCAGACAAAATCCACTCTTCAGGTAGCCCTAACAAACTAATGCCAAGCACGCCAAACGCTAATCCCAACCAGCCCCAAACTCCGATTTTTTCTCCAAACAGCCACAGTGCTAATATCGCCACCGCTAAGGGCTGAGAATCAATCATGACAGAACCGAGCCCGGCTCCCGTTCTCGTGAGTCCTAGCGCCAGAAATCCTTGAAAGAGGGCTCCATCGATCAATCCAAACAGCAAAATCCAGAGCCAAGCTGCCCAGCCTTTCGGCTGCGATCGCCCCATCACTGCCCCAGCTGCTAGTACCAATAGGCCAGCAGGCAACAGCCGGACACCTGCCATAAAGAAAGGAGTCGTGTTTGGCATGACGCCTTTCATGGCGACCATGGCGGTTCCCCACAAAAAGAAGGGCGCAATCAGCAAAACAGAAGCAAAGGGCAGCCGAGATTCAGTAAGTTTGAGATGCATGAGGAGGATACATGAGCATTCTATTTATCTTAATGAAGTTGTGTAGTTCTGTTAAGGAGCGACGGATGTAGCACGGCTCTTGAAAAGCACTCTAGAGGGGGAAAAGGCTAAGATTGAAGAGAAGTTCTCTATTGATTAGAGTTTATTCTTTTTAACACTAGATTCTCCTTAGCTAAACTATGGTTCGTTTTTTCAAGCGTGGTGCGCGTAAGCAGATTGCTCGAATTGAAGTCAAAGGCGCGATCGCAGGGGCAACCCGAAACCGTGTCTTAGAAGATCTCAAAACGGTCGAAGAACGAGGTTTTCCGGCTCTGCTGCTCAGAATTGACAGTCCTGGCGGAACCGTCGTCGATTCCCACGAAATTTACAGTGCGCTCAAGAGATTACAAGAAAAAGTTAAAATCGTCGCGAGTTTTGGCAATCTTTCTGCATCGGGAGGCGTCTACATTAGTATGGGCGCGCCTTACATCATGGCAAATCCGGGTACGATCACAGGTAGCATTGGTGTGATCATTCGGGGCAATAATTTAGAACGCTTGCTCGATCGCGTCGGGGTTTCGTTCAAAGTGATCAAATCGGGGCCTTACAAAGATATCTTGTCCTTCGATCGTCAACTGACTGACACTGAGCAAACTATTCTGCAAGACTTAGTAGATGTCACGTACTCTCAGTTTGTCCACACCGTTGCCGATGCGCGACGCCTAGAGGTTGAGACGGTCAAATCCTTTGCGGACGGTCGTATCTTCAGCGGAGAACAGGCCGTTGCTTTAGGCGTTGTCGATCGCTTAGGAACCGAAGAAGATGCTCGGCGTTGGGTTGCCGAACTTGCCGGACTCGATCCTGAAAAAGCTCGCGTTCACAACTTCGAGGAACGGAAATCCCTAGTCAGTCGCTTCACATCCAATGAGCAGCTTAATCAAGCTATTCGTGCGGTTCCAGCCTTAGCGACCGGAGCCGAATGGCTAGAATTCGAGCTTTCCACAAGTGGGCTTCCCCTCTGGCTCTACCGTCCGTAAATTTTTTCTCATACTTGCTACGCAATTGCTCACACTCTGTCTTGATAAGCTAATGTGGTAGCGTTCCCAACAGCACCAGCAGAATTTTAATTAAGGGGAGGACTTGGCGTGGAGTGGCGTGTTCGAGCGATTCGTGGGGCAACCACCGTTTCAGAAAATACCGTTGAGGCAATTCGAGATGCGGTGACAGAACTCTTAGATGAATTAGAAACTTACAATCAACTTGACCCTAACGAGATTGTCAGCGCCTTCTTCACGGTCACAAAAGATTTGGATGCTACGTTTCCAGCGGCGATCGCCCGCGATCGCCCCAACTGGGAAAACATTCCCCTTATTGATGTTCAGCAGATGCATGTTGAAGGCAGTTTAGAGCGGTGTATTCGATTTTTAATTCACTTCAACACCCCCAATCCAGCCATCAAAATTCATCATCCCTACCTCAGAAAAGCAAAAAATCTGAGGCCAGACTGGTCGCTAGCTCAGATTGGTTCTCCCCATCGGTAAGATTAATTAGTTAGAACAGGGTAGTGTCTTCCACCCTGTTTTTTTATATCCGTTTTCTTATGCTTGAGGCTTGAGGTCAGTGTTACGCTCAGCAAAGTATTTGTTCAAGAACGTGCTAGCAAACGACAACACGACAGGTCCTAGAATGAATGCCCAAAGTCCATGAGCCGTGAATCCAGGAACCAAAGCGGCGGCTAGGGTGAAGCAGATACCGTTGACAACTAGCGAGAACAAACCCAGTGTCAGGAAGTTGATCGGCAGTGTCAGGAGCGTCAGGATTGGCTTGATAAAGGTGTTGATTAGACCAATTACAACACCAGCAATGATTGCTACAGGAAAGCTTTGAATACTAACGCCAGGTAAAAGAATATCGGCAACGAGAAGGCTAAGCGCTGTAGCCAGAAGAGTGAAAAGATATCCAACAAGTTTTGTTCCTTCCATTTTTATCCCTCAGAGTTTCAATAATGCAATTCTTCTGAATACAAGTCTGACGAACCTGCAGAGTAATTAGCCTCTCTACCGAGACAGATTTGTGAAAAAAATTCAGACTCGTTAAAGTCTGAATTAATGAGGTTTATTCAGTGTTAATCAGCGATCGGAGTTTCTTGCAAAACTTCAGAAGCGGCTTGAAACTCTGGTTCTTTTTGAGATTTCGGGTGAAATCGAATCCCTAAGAAGATGTCATACACAAAGCCTAAAAAATCTTCTTTTAGCAGACCAATCGATTGAGGTGAGCCTTTGGCATCTAGCAGCGGCTTGGTTGCGTAGTATGCCTTCTCGTAGTTGTACCAAGGAACCGAGGGCCATAGGTGATGAACTAAATGATAGTTTTGTCCCATGATCAGCCAATTCAGAAGTCGCCCAGGATATACTCTCGCGTTTCTCCAGCGATCGCGCTCCTTAAACGGGCGATGGGGCAAATAATCAAAAAACATTCCTAGTACCATCCCCACGATCGCAAGCGGAATAAACCAGAAATTGAAGACATAGCCCATGAAGCCATACTGATAACTGGTAAATACGATCGCGGCGAGCACGATTCGTGCGATCGCCCATTCTAGAAGCTCATATTTACGCCATAGCTTGCGTCTAAAAAAGAAAATTTCGTGGTACATGAACCTCGCGTTAATGATCCACAAAGGTCCAAACGTAGATACTACATGATCTGGATCGTTGTCTGGATCGTTCACATGAGCATGGTGTTGCATGTGGACGCGGGTAAACACTGGAAAGGAGAAACACAGCATCAAAGCGCTTCCATGTCCCAGCATAGCGTTCACAATTTTATTGCGATGCGCAACTCCATGACAGGCATCATGAATCACACTTCCGACTAGATGTAATGCCAGTACGTCGAGGCAGAAGCACCACCAGTCAACCCAATGCCAACACCAATAGCCAATCACCGAAAGGGTAGCAATTAAGATCGACGAAAAGAAAACAATCAGGGTTGGGTTGACGTCACCGGGCGGACCTAACAACTCTCTCGGAACGGTCAGGGGCTTTGTTGCCTCCGACATGCAGCCTTTCTCCTTTCTAATACTTTGCGTAGTATACGATACGAGAAGTCATGAAGTTAAGTAAACCCCCTTAAGAGTTAAAGCCAAAAGCGGCTTTTTAGGAACGGTTTAGCGATCGCGAGCATTCCTTAGCACAACTAGTTTTTCTGTGGGGAACAAGTTCTCTAAAAATCTGTCTTTAGTGAAATGAGAGTTTAGCCTATTTAGAGTCTACTTTCTCGATTATTTTCTCAGGGCTGGAACAGAACTGTAGAAGGGCAATCGAGAGAACAGTAATATTATCAATTCATCCACAGAATCGAGGTTGAGTACCATGTCGCTACGACAGTTTGGGTTGGGCTTAAAGGCGCGAACAGTAAGAGGAGTGAGTCTTTCGTTGGGAGCCGTAATGCTCATGAGTGGGGCTGCATTTGCCCAAACGACTCCTTCCGATTCGACAACTCCTGGAGATATCATCATCGGTCCGGGTGGCTCTAACACGGGGACGTCTGGGGGGACAACGGCGACACCGCCGCTCAACGGAGTCCGGTTTATGTGTCAGACCAACACGGGTCAACCTACGGTTATGTATTATCCTGATAACCGACCCAACGTCGCCTTTCCTTGGGCGGTTCCGACCGCTATGGGTGGGGGCTGGAGTCCTGAACGTCGTTGTAATGAGATTGCCCGTCGTCTAGAGTCTTACCGTCCTGATGGATTGGTAGAAATGAAGACAGGAGTTGAAAACGGATTGAATACGGTCTGCGTGACGACCGAGCGTTATCCGTCGTGCCGGATTGTCTTGACGGTTCCGGCTGGACAAGACCCAGTCGCAACCCGCGATCGCGTCTTCCAAAATCTCACGGTTGCCGATAGCGGCCAACAAACTCAAGGCGTCTATACCTACGGTGAAAGTGGGAGTAACAACATCCTTGGTAGATTGGGAGACGCTTTAGGGTTGGGTCGCAGGCGGACACAGGTATCGAATGGCAACATTAACCTGAAGCCTTTCTTATCGCCTAAAGATGGCGGTACGGGGGAGATGCTCAGAGGTGGAGTCCAAGTGCGTCAATCGGTTGCGCCGACGAAGAAGCCTAGACTGTTTAAGTAGTGCGTCATGAGGAGCCTGTAAAGCGGCTCCTGTGGAGTTGCGCCCTGCGCTAATGACTCTTCCAAAGTTTGTTCTCACAAGCCAAGAAGCGGTGAAGGTTAACCTTCACCGCTTCTTGATTTATGGTTTCTTGATTAACTGGGGCGCTAGGATTCGAACCTAGGAATGCCGGGACCAAAACCCGGTGCCTTACCACTTGGCGACGCCCCAACGCGTGTTCCTTAGGTATATTAGCAACAAATGGAGGGAATGTGTCAACAACTTTTTTAGTATCTCTCGGCACGGCTTCATAACAAGTCGGGTGACTATCATAGAAAATAACCGCTAAGGTTGGATTAACCAGGTCGCGCTAGGAGAATCGCTTGGAGTGAATGCAGCAGAACAAGCTATCAATCTTAAGACTGCCAGCAAGATTGCTGCGATCGTCAATCTATTCAAGTCGGAGTACCCTGACGCCCGCTCGGATCTCAAACCGTGGGCAAACGACGCTGATACCCGCGAACTCGTTGACCCAGATTCCATTGATTTGAGCTTCAATTTTCCGGGCTGGAGCCGTCGATTTCAGAGCCGATGTATTTTAATTCAAATTCGCTTTCATCAGGACTCAGAGACAAGCGTGCGCCGCGCGATCGGCATTGAAGCCGCCGGGTTTACTCATGAAGGCAAGCAATGGACGCTCTCAACGATCGAGGATTGGAACTTTGCAGGCGATAAGCATCCGACTCCTGAAATTTGCGACAGTTTGAAAGAGTTTTGCCGCAAAATCCTGCTTGTGTTTAACGAAGAGGTTGAGACTCAGGAGGGTTAGGTTTCGTCAGCCCACAGGTGATCGGGTTGCCATAGGTACTGGCGGAGATTGACCTTGCCGTTTTGATTGAATTGAACCCCCTCCGCTTCAAGCAACGATCGTTGGAGATAGTCCTTGCCCTCTCGAAACGGCGACATTGAAATCTCTCCCTTGGCATTGATCACTCGATGCCAAGGAACAGCCATTTCAGGTGCAACGCGAAAGAGGGCATAGCCGACCAAACGCGCTCTCCTTGGCAGTCCGGCAAGCTCGGCAACTTGACCATACGTGGCAACCTGACCGTAGGGGATTTGCTGCACGATCTCGTAAATCCGGTGATAGGCGGACATTAACGGATTTGAATTAGAGGGCTTGAATTAGAGGTAAGTCAAAGTAGGTTGCATTGCCCACATCTCCTGCGATCGCTTCAAACGGTTGATCGGGTTCTCCAAAGCTGCTTAACACAAACGCTGCCCCTGTGAAGTCATGCGAGCGCGTGTAGTCGTTGAGCGTAATTACGGTTTTTAATCCCGCTCCCAAAGACGATTTCAAGCCTTGACCCGAATCCTCGAAGGCTACACATTCTTCTGGCTTCCAGTCCATTTGCTCTAGAACGTACTGGTAGATATCTGAGGCCGGTTTTTTCTTCGGTACGATATCTCCTGCCCCAATAATGTCGAACCAGGAAAGGCTGTCGGGGGACAAGGATGATTCTAGTAAAGCGGTGACGTTGGCGGGTGTGGTTGTCGTTGCGATCGCGAGACGAAGCCCTTGTTCACGTGCGGCTAACAGGAGCCGCTTAACGCCAGGACGCAAGGGAATAACAGCGTCTTTTAACAGCTTTTTATAGTGTTCGGTTTTGTTCGCGTGCAGTGTTGCTACAAAACTTTTCAAATCGCCAGCTGGCGATTTGAACGTTGGCTCATAGGTGTTGACATAATGCTGAATTCGCTCCTTTCCACCCGTAACTTCTAGAAGCTTGCCATAGAGATCGGGTGACCAATTCCAGGCGAGTCCAGCATCCGCAAACGCTTGATTGAACGCAACACGATGCCCATCTCGCTCGGTGTCTGCGAGTGTGCCGTCAACATCGAAAATGAGAGCGCGGAGGTTAGACATAGGAAGGGGTGTAGGAAGAATGTACGTCAAGCAGGTAGGAATGGTTCTACCGTTTTTGTTCTCTCCCTAATCTACCTCTGTCTCACACTCAAAATTTCTTTCTCTAATTTCCTGATTTATCTTCCCTAGCACTGTAGAAAAGGGTAACACTCCGTGTTTTAAGTATCAAAAAAGACTCAGTAGAAATCTAAATTGATCAGGGGCTTGCAGGGATGGAAAACAAAAAGTGGCTAAATTTAACGGAGTATCTTCTTTTAGCAGGGTCCGGAATTAGTTCTGTTGCCTCGATCGCATCTCAGCAACTTGCCGTGACCGCTGCTCCATTTTCGTTCTTATTGCTACTGAGTCTTGCCAATCGGCAGCGGGCAACTCAAGCCGCTCAGAAGAAGAGTGAGGATAGAGTGGTTCAGTTGAATCAAAAGCTTTCTGGGCAAATTAAGATTCTCGGTCAGCACGTTAAAACGTTGCCGACGCTGAGTGACTTTAGCAGCTTTACTCGGTCAGTTTCTCAGCGCAATGACGCCGCGATCGCGCATCTCCAATCCGACATTGCTCAGCGATTAGCTCCCTTTGAAACCAGCGCTTTTAGCCGGATGCCTCAAGAAATGGCGGACTTGCAGCATAAGTACACAAAACTGTCAGACACGCTAACCGCGATGACGGCAACTCTAAATCGGGTTGCTAGTGCTAATCAAGAAGGTGTAGGCATTCCGCCAGAGGTCCGTAAGCTAATTGCGCAACTCAACTCCGATGTTGCTCAGTTGCAAACTAAACTTGCTGAAGTCTCAAGTTCTCAGCAGCAAGGTAGTTCTCAGCAGCAAGGTAATTCCAGAGCTTTGCAAGACGAAATTAACAGCCTTCATCGCCGCCTCAATCGATTACCTCAGCCGTTTGATGCCACGATGCTAAAACAAGACGTTGGTGAACTAACCAAAATTGTGGGTGACTTAGTTCCTCGTCGAGATTTAGCACGGTTAATGGCAGAAGTTGAAAAAATTCGTGGTCAGCAGCAGCAGTTAGAACAGACCGTCCTTCCCATGAAGACTGTAAATACCATTATGCGAAAGCAAATGGATACGCTGTCGTCGTGGGTTCAGTCAAAAGACGCCACCCCGTCAGAGCGTATCGCGACACCTGCTTCTGAGTGTGAACTAGTTTTGGGTCTCAAATCATCTCACAATGCCGGGCAAGATACGTTACTAAACCGCCGAGCCTTGCTAGAGGAAGCGCTTAAAACGGCTCAATCGCGGGTCATTGTAGTGTTTCCCTATCCCGATCGCACGATGTTGGATGCTGACCTCATCACTCAATTTCGAGGATTATTAGATCGTGGTGCTTCGCTGCATGTGGGTTGGGGTCATTTAGGAAATGTACGAGACCGTCAAGCTCGGTGTATTCACAATCCTTCAGACTTCGTTCTGAGAACCCCTCTGGAACCTCACTTCACGAGTGGCAACCCTCACCAGACCGCAAAGAAATTTTTAGCAACGACTTTAAATCAGCTGACTCAACTGAAACGCGAGTACCCAAACCAGTTCCGGTTTAAGGTGCTAGGTACAGATGAAAATTTCTTGGTGTGCGATCGCGCCTATGCCATCTTGGGGGTTCATCCTGTCGCAACGACGAGCGCTGCTTTCCCAGAGGTCACGGTGGGTGTGCGCACCCGCAGTGCTGAAGTAATCGAGGGATTGATTGAGCGCTACGATCACCCAGTGCTTGCTGCCAATGATGAAACGGCGTGTTACAACCGAGCCGTCACCCGTTATGAATTGGGCGATAAACAGGGCGCGATCGCAGGCTTTGTTTCAATAAGTTAAGCTTCTGTTGCGACAAACAAAGGTCTTGTTGATTCAGTGTTGGTGAATGCGATAGCCTCATCCCCAGAGAACTAACCAGCGATAATAAGTTTCGTCACAAAATTGATTAAGCTGTAGAAGGTCAAGAGGATTGGCGCACCTCACAATTTTATTGTGAGTCAGTCATTTTCTACTTGTCACATCCTGCTCTTTATATATCCTATTTCTGTGAAAGTTGTTTTATTTGACTTCGACGGTACGATCGCCAATAGCTTAGAAATTGCCCTCCAAGTTACAAATCGGCTGGCAAAGGAATTTGGCTACCGAACCACTAGCCTAGAAGAATTTAAGCAGTTGAAAAACTTAACCTCTAGAGAGATTTTGAAGCAGGCTAAAATCTCTGTATTTGTGGTTCCATTCCTAGTGCGGCGATTTAACGCAGAGTTTGGGCAGAGCATTCAACACTTGCCCATCTTTCCTGACATTAAAGAAACCCTATTGGAACTGAAACAACAAGGCCACTGGCTCGCCATCGTGTCAACGAATTCAGAAAAAAATATTCGAGCCTTTCTAGAGACTCAAGAGTTATCTGACGTATTTGATCAGGTCGTATCGAGTTCGCGTCCGTTTGGGAAAAGTCGCCTGATTAAAAAAATTCTGCGCCAAAACCAGTTTCTACCCGAAACCGTCTATTACGTAGGAGATGAAACGCGAGATATTGAAGCGGCAAGAAAGAGCCAAGTCAGCGCGATCGCAGTCACATGGGGATTTAACTCTACCGAACTCTTAGCGGCCTACCGCCCTGATTTTCTGCTCCATGCCCCTCAAGAATTACTTCAGATCATCAACCCGCAATTATCCAGAAGGGATAACGTTGAGCAGTTTTTGTGATCGTTGTTACTTCACTTTTTCCGCTCTACCCCAGGCCCAATGCTTACGCTCACTAATCTATAGTTCATCTTAAAATAAGCCCCCAATCCCCAAATGCCTTCCTAAGATAGAGCTAGTGACACTTGTATCTGCGTATGCTATGTCAGTGTCACCCGCCCGTATGTAGGGAGATGAACCTATGGTCGATGCCCATTCAATGCACGATCTTCTAGAACGCGACTCGGCTCTCGATCGCGACTGCACCACACTCTCACGTCACGTCCTCGAACAGCTTCACAGCTTTTCAGCAGACGCTCAAGACCTCAGCGCCATCATGTCGCGCATTGCGCTGGCAGGCAAGCTCATTGCTCGTCGGCTCAGTCGCGCTGGGCTGATGGAAGGCGTCTTGGGATTTACTGGCGATACCAATGTGCAAGGAGAATCTGTCAAGAAGATGGATATCTACGCCAACGAGGTGTTTATTTCGGTCTTCAAA
The DNA here is from genome assembly GCF_059501405.1 of Myxacorys sp. Lineage (NCBI taxonomy): Bacteria > Bacillati > Cyanobacteriota > Cyanophyceae > Leptolyngbyales > Leptolyngbyaceae > Myxacorys > Myxacorys sp. The sequence goes on along the minus strand of NZ_JCACCM010000011.1, from coordinate 43,574 downwards.
CAAAGCGGATTGGTCTGTCGCCTTGCCTCCGAGGAAATGGACGCTCCGTACTACATTCCTGAGAATTGCCCGGTCGGTCGCTACACCCTGCTGTATGACCCGATCGATGGTTCCTCGAATGTCGATATCAATATCAATGTTGGGTCTATCTTCTCCATTCGACAGCAAGAAGGCGAAGACCGAGACGGTACAGCGCAAGATTTGCTTCAGAGTGACGGACGAAAACAGCTTGCCGCAGGCTACATCTTGTATGGTCCCAGTACGATGCTGGTGTACTCAATCGGTCAGGGCGTTCATGCCTTTGTGCTTGATCCCAGCTTGGGCGAGTTCATTTTGGCAGACGAAAATTTGCGGATTCCCGCTCACGGCCCCGTGTATAGCGTGAACGAAGGCAACTTTTGGCAATGGGATGAGCCAATCCGCGATTATATTCGCTATGTGCATCGGCACGAGGGCTACACGGCCCGCTATGGTGGTGCAATGGTGGGAGACTTCCACCGGATCTTGTATCAAGGGGGAGTATTTCTCTACCCTGGTACAACTGAGAAACCGGACGGTAAACTCAGATTGCTATATGAATCGGCTCCTCTTGCGTTCTTGATGGAGCAAGCCGGGGGTTTGGCAACGACCGGGACACAAGAAATTTTAGATGTTGTACCAACCAAGCTACACGCTCGCACGCCGCTAATTATTGGCAGTAAAAAAGACGTGGCGCTGGTTCAATCGTTTATTCAAGACGGGGCGAATAAAAAGCAATCGATGGTGTCTCCCCGCTAATCTATCCAGCCGTGTTTGCAGCGGCGTACCCTACACAGGAGCTAATTCTCTATGACAGCTACAAACCATCTCTTAGAAATCCGTGATTACGGTCAAAGTATCTGGATGGATAATTTGAGCCGCGATCTAGTCGAGTCTGGTGAGTTGAAGAAGTTGCTCGAGACGCGCGGCTTGCGGGGGATCACCTCCAACCCCGCGATCTTTGAAAAAGCGATCGCAGGCAACAAAATCTACGATGCCGATATCGAAGCGGCAATCCGGGCAGGCAAGCCTTTGATGGAGATCTACGAGACGCTGGTGTTTGAAGACATCCGTAACGCCTGCGATATCTTCTTGCCGATCTATGAAGAGTCAGAAGGACTCGATGGCTACATCAGCATCGAAGTGCCGCCGACGATCGCGCACGATACCCAAAAAACAATCGAGGAAGCACGTCGCTATCACAAGGAAGTCAATCGCCCCAACCTGATGATCAAGATTCCGGGAACCTCAGCGGGTTTGCCAGCGGTAGAGCAGGTGATCAGCGAGGGGATCAGCGTGAACGTGACGCTGCTGTTCTCGGTGCAAAGCTATGTCAATTGCGCCTGGTCATACATTCGCGGCTTAGAGAAGCGCGTTGAGAAGGGAGAAGACATTAGCAAGATTTCATCGGTGGCGAGTTTCTTTTTGAGCCGGATCGATATCAACATCGATGGCAAAATTGACGAACTATTGGCAAAAGGCACAGATCAACTGACTACCGAAGCCAAGCTGAAAGCGATCAAAGGAAAAGTTGCGATCGCAAACGCCAAAATTGCTTACCAAGAATACAAGAAAATCATCGCTGATCCCCGTTGGCTTGCCCTCAAAGAAAAAGGCGCAAACGTCCAGCGGCTGCTGTGGGCAAGTACCAGTACTAAAAATCCTGAGTACAGCGATGTCATGTATGTCGATGAACTAGTTGGACCCGATACGGTCAACACCTTGCCACCCAGCACGATCGAAGCGTGCGCTGATCACTGCGACGTTGCTCCTCGTATCGAAACGAACATTGACGAAGCCTACAACCTGATTCAAAGCTTGAATGATCCCGACGTGGATATCAACTTAGAGCAGGTGATGGATGAACTTCTCGACGAGGGGATTGCAAAATTCGTTCAACCCTTTGAGTCGCTGATGAAATCGCTGCAAGAAAAAGTCGATCGGCTTGCAGCGGTATAAGTTGGGCTGAGGGGATGAGGTAACATCCCCTACCCTACCCCTCAAGAGCGTCTAGGGCGTTGATGCTTAGCGCTTTCTGTCCCCCCCATTCCCCTTTTCGCCTATGGTCACTTTGCTCGAAAACCCCCTCCGCGTTGGTCTCCAGCAGCAGCGGATGCCAGAGCCAAATATTATTGTGTTCTTTGGAGCCTCTGGCGACTTAACCAAGCGCAAACTGGTTCCAGCCCTCTATCACCTGAAGCGAGAACGCCGCCTGCCGCCCGAACTGACGATCGTTGGGGTCGCTCGTCGCGAGTGGTCGGACGATTATTTTCGTGAACAGATGCGAGAAGGCGTCGAAGAATTTTCGGATGGCGTCGGTTCAGATGCGCTGTGGCAAGATTTTGCCCAAGGCTTGTTCTATTGTCCAGGTGACATCGACAATCCTGAAGGCTATCAAAAGCTCAAGGCGCGGCTCGAAGAACTCGACAAAACGCGAGGCACGCGCGGAAATCGCGTCTTCTATCTTGCGGTCGCTCCCAAATTCTTTCCCGAAGCGATTCGGCAGCTTGGCGCGGCTGGCATGTTAGACGACGCCAACAGAACTCGCCTTGTGATTGAGAAGCCGTTTGGGCGCGATCTAAGTTCGGCACAGGCACTCAACCGCGTGGTCAACCAAGTTTGCCGAGAAGAACAGGTCTATCGGATCGATCACTATTTGGGCAAAGAAACGGTACAAAATTTGCTGGTGTTCCGGTTTGGCAACGCCATTTTTGAGCCGTTGTGGAATCGTCAGTTTATTGATCACGTTCAGATTACCGTTGCTGAAACCGTCGGAGTTGAAGATCGGGCAGGCTATTACGAGTCGTCGGGTGCCCTACGCGACATGGTGCAAAACCATCTGATGCAACTGTTTTGTCTCACAGCCATGGAGCCGCCCAACTCCTTGGATGCTGATAGCGTCCGAACCGAGAAAGTCAAAATCATTCAGGCAACTCACCTTGCTGACACCACTCATTTAGAGCGATCGGCGATTCGAGGGCAATATTCAGCCGGTTGGATGAAAGGAAAGCAAGTTCCGGGCTACCGCTCTGAGCCAGGGGTCAATCCTCGATCCACCGTCCCGACCTATGTAGCGATGAAGTTTATGGTGGACAACTGGCGGTGGCAGGGTGTTCCATTTTATCTGCGAACCGGCAAACGTTTACCGAAAAAAGTGTCTGAAATTGCGATTCAGTTTCGCGATGTGCCGTATCTTATTTTTCAGTCAGCCGCAAAGCAGGCAAACGCCAACGTTCTAACGCTGCGAATGCAGCCTAATGAGGGCATTGGCATGCGCTTTGAAGTCAAAATGCCTGGTGCAGACTTGCGGACGCGCTCGGTGGATATGGACTTCAGCTACGGTTCTTCGTTCGGTGTCACAGGCGGCGAAGCCTACGATCGCTTACTGCTCGACTGCATGGCAGGCGATCAAACGCTGTTCACGCGTGCGGACGAAGTAGAAGCGGCTTGGCGCGTCGTCACTCCTGCACTCGCCGCCTGGGAAGCACCGACTGATCCTTCCATGATCCCGCAGTATGAGGCAGGGACGTGGGAACCGGCAGAAGCTGAACTGTTGATCAATCGCGACGGTCGGCGGTGGCGAAGACTATAAATAGGGATGAGGGGTGAGGGATGAGGGATGAAGCTTGCTGTGTCAGTTACAAGTCATTGTAAATTTACTCTCTAGACTCAGCTTTCGACGCTCTTCATCCTGATCCCTCTTTCCTTCATCCCTCATCCTTCATCCCTCATCCTTTTATTCTTATGGCTCCCCAATCCGCTCCCCTAGTTTCTCTTCAAGCCCCAAAAGATGTTTCGCTCGACCAAGTGGAGACGGAACTTCATCAGATTTGGCAGAGCTATAGTGCCGCCAATGGCGATGGGTCATCGTTGATGGCAATGCGCGCGTCTACCTTTACTTTGGTCATTTATGAGCCAGAAGAAACTCAGCGGCTGCTGGCAATGCTGGGGTTTTATACTGGGCCGATTGACGGTATTGATGGACCCCGAACGGATGCAGCAATTCGAGCAGCCCAAGCAGCCCATTCGCTACCTGTTACTGGAAAGTCGAGTCCTGAATTGATTGAGAAACTGCGATCGGAACTCGCGGTGCGAAATGGCAAGATTCCACTGAGCGGCAGTACAGAAGAGTTGCCGCAGTATGCGCTAGATGCAAGCGGAATGGGCATTGCCGATGCGATCGCGGCGCAAAATCCTTGCCGGATTATTTCGCTGTTTCCCATTGCGGGCGAAGACGAAGGCGTTTCGGCTCAAGTTTCTGCCTACTGCCCAATTCACAAACAGAACAAAAGTTCGCTGATCTGCTGTGAGTACATCATGCTCAAGGGGACAGAAACCGCGCTTGAGCGAGTTAGCGGACTAGTGTCGTCGCTGCTGATTAATGAATTGCCTCGATTGCTCTGGTGGAAAGCGGCTCCATCTCTTGATCAAGAGCTATTTCAGCGACTATCAAAACTTTGCAACCAAATCATTTTTGACTCTAGCCGCTTTACGGCTGATCCAGAAGGCGACTTGCTAAAGCTTAAGGGATTTATGCAAGATGACCTCAAGATTGCCGATTTAAATTGGCGTCGATTAGCCGCTTGGCAAGAACTAACGGCGGAAGCTTTTGATCCTCCAGAGCGGCGGGAGTCGGTGCGAGAAGTCGATCGGGTGGTGATTGACTACGAGAAAGGAAATCCAACTCAAGCGCTAATGTTTTTGGGCTGGCTGGCGAGTCGGTTAGGTTGGGAATTCACAGGTCGCCGCAAAGAAGAGGATATCTATGATCTCCAGTACATCTCGTTCACAAGTTCAGACGGACGCCTAATCGAAGCCGAACTCGCGGGCATTCCGACTGCTGATGCTGGACAAGTCGCTGGCGATTTGGTCAGTTTGAAACTAAACTCGACCAATGAAGCGGCCAACTGTTGTACCGTCCTCTGCTCTGAAACAACAGGCTGTATGCGGATGGAGGCGGCAGGTGGCGCTCAATCTTGCACGATCAACCAGGTGACGCCAATTAATGATCAAAAGGCGGAAACGCTGTTGAGCGAGCAGCTTCAGCGATTTGGTCAGGATGTTTTATACGAAGAGAGCATGGAAGTAACGGCAAAAATCATCTCTCAATGATGCTTGCTTAACCCATCTGGTGATTCATTCGCTCGTGGAGACTTAGAACGTTTCTACGAGCGAATTGTATGGATTAGCCTTTTTGCTGACCTAAATATTGCACGACGCCTCGTGCGATCGCGGTTGCCATCTTTTTTCGATAGTCTGCGGTTGATAACTTCGCCGCATCGTTTCGTCCGGTCACAAATCCAACTTCGACCAATACAGACGGCATTGTGGTGTATCGCAACACATAAAATCTTGCTTGCCGCACCCCTCGATCTTGAACGCCGGTCTCTTGCAAAACGTTCCGGTGAATCGCTTGAGCCAGACTGGAGCCGCTCTGATAATAGTACGTTTCTAGACCATTAATATCAGGGCGGCTCATGCTAATCGCATTGGCGTGAATACTGACAAATGCTGTAGCCCTCATTCGATTGGCAAGGGTCGTTCGCGGTTCTAAGTCGAGATCAATATCGGACGATCGCGCCATGACTGCCTGAATGCCCTGCTGCTGGAGTAGAGCGGCAACCTGCTTGCTGATATCCAGAACAATATCTTTTTCTCTCAACCCACCGATTCCAATTGCACCAGGGTCAGGCCCGCCATGTCCCGGATCGATCACGACGACAGCCTTACTGTTAGGAACGCGAGGAGGGGTAACTGGACTCGGTTTTGCAACGGGCGGAAGCGGGACGGGAGTTTGAGATGGGGGAACGGGTTTTGGTCTTGCGACGGGTGGAAGCGGGACGGGAATTTGAGCCGAATTGGTGGGCGGAATCGGAAATAGGCTACCACTGGGCCGGGTTGGTACAACAACAGAACCGGGAGGCCCAGCCGTTGGAGTTCCAGCAGAACCGGGAATTCCGGCACTCGCTAGTTGCAGCGCAGGTAATTGAACGGACCACTGCTGCGCTGTTGTACCTCGAAATTTTACTTGGCTTGGATCGAGCGTGTATCCCGGCGCAAGTTCAACTACAAGGCGAGTAATGCCGCGATCGAACTGTCCGACTCTCAGCGATCGCACGTTGCCCGTGTAAGATTCTGACACTGCTGGACGCCCCAGAATAACGCCTGGTAAGTCTACCACCAGCCGCGTCGGATTTGCGATCAGTTGTGCTTTTGGTTGAACGCCTTCATCGGTGGTGAAATTTAGCTGATTTTGTGCAGGATTGAATCGCCAAGACTGCAAGCGGGCGGCTTGTGCCGGGGCAGCAAGCAAGAAAAGGGCAAACGGTAAGAGGGCATAGAGACTCCCTTTGATCTTGAGCGCCGTATTTACTTCTGAAGAGCGATTCAATGAATTTTTCATGGATTGTATCGTGTTGATAGACGTTGCAGATTGCAAAGCATTTAGCGTTGATTTAGCGTTGATTTAGCATTGCTAAATTGGTTGTGCATCCTTCAACGCAGATTTAGAAACTCACACACAAAATATTTCCTCACACAATAAACTTGCCGATGCAATTGCTTTGCAATCTCTGAGCGATTGCTGATCTCTAGCAATTTGCACCAAGCGAACTAGCTATGGACGCTGTAGATTTAATGAATTCGTCTCTAAGAATTTGAATTTAGTGACTGATTAAATTCAGTAGTCACTGGCAGCGCTAGTGCCCTTATCCCCAACCCTTCTCCCACGAGAGAGGGGAGGATCTCTCCAGACTCTTGTTCCCTCTCCCGTAGGAGAGGGCTACGGTGAGGGCAAATCTCGGTCTGCATCTAATTCACGATCCTGGGCGAGACGCTTTGTTCAAAGTCATGGTTTAACTTTAGTGACCAAAATTTGATCGAATTCACGTTGTCTTACTCTCCTCCATCGCTCTAGGTATTTCTGGAAATTTTTGATCACGAATTGAATCTATTTGGGATCTAGTTCAGGAAAAGATTCCTTGAGAGGAGTAACGGCTCTCCCGATTAGGGCTGACGCAAGAATAAGCGCGAAGGTTTCAGTAACAAAGCATGAATGTTTTGTTACGGCTTCGCGCTATAAAATTTTGTTTTTAATTTTTTGAATAACTTAAGAGATTTGCCGCTTAGGCTTGTTTGCTCATCCTCTACGATTGGCTTTGCAAAGCGTATGGAGCGCGATTCGTAGAAGGATCGCTTGCCTATCGATCAACATCTTGAATTTGCTCAATGTATGCCAGCGTTTGCTGATAGTTTTCTGGGTTGCCTTGGCGTTGAAATAATTGTGCGGCAGTATTTAAGTCTTGCAACGCAGCAGATTTATTTCCCTTTTGAGCGTAAATTAAGCCTCGGCTGCCATAGGCTTCGGCTAACTGAGTATTGAGGCGAATCGCTTGTGTGTAATCTTGGATCGCGGCAGTCGTATCTCCGCGTTCTGTCTTAGCTCTACCACGATTGTAGAGCGCATCGGTGTAAGTTGGTTTTAGCTTGACCGCTTGATTAATATCTGCGATCGCAGCGTTAATATCTCCCATTTCTGCCCGAAGAATGCCGCGATGATTAAAGGCTTCAGGATAATTTGGTCGGAGGCGAATGGCTTGATTGATATCCTTTAGTCCTCCCGCTAAATCGCCCATTGCCGCTCGCATTTCCCCGCGATGAAAAAAGGCTTTGGCGTGTTTAGGATTCAGTTTGAGAGCTTGGTTGAAGTCAGCAAAGGCACGACGCAGGTCTCCATAATCTGCCCGGGCTAATCCACGAGAAACGTAAGCTTCTGTATTGCGAGAGTTGAGTTGAATCGCTTGGGTGTACGATGCGATCGCGCCCGCGAGATCCCCTCTTTTTACCTGTTCTGCGCCTTGACTCACCCAATTAGACGTTTGAGCAGCCACCTGAACGGGCAAGGCCCGAACCGCTTGAATAGGCATTGCACTCAAAATAGTGGCGGTCAATCCTACAGCAATTGCGTTCGTCGCGGCTCTCATGATGCTGACTCCCCAATGTCTCAGTCCTAGTGGAATCAACGGTGCGATCGACGTTTCCGAAAAACGTTACAAAGCTTTACATACAACCATAGATAGAGGCAGATGATCGCGGTTTTGCTTTAGTTACATCTCCATCTCAGCCCTAGTCTAGATTCAAGAATTTTAGAACAAAGCAAAATAAGAGGTGTTGGGGAATGCAATTGACAAAGCCACGCTTTATTACATTGCATTCCCTCAACATTATAAAAACCACTTTAACGACTAGGCAGCGCTTTTCGGGCAATCAGACTGACAGAGCGTTCCCATTGCTAAACCCATTACTTAAGTCAGCTTCCAAGGCAATTTTTAGACCAATGTCTAGAAAAGGTGTCTAGAAAAGGCAATTCTTAGAACAACATCTAGCGACTGAAGTTTTTCTTCAAGCCATTTCTGTAGTTCTTCAAGTTTGGTCTCTTAAGTCAATTGTCTTCTTCAGTCAAGTAGTTCAATTGTCTTCTTCAGTCAAGCGAAACTTCTTTGACCAAGGAGACTAATAAAACGCCCACATTCAGAGGAGCCACCCTTACTCGCTGAGAGATTTCAACTTGACCTTATTTATAAAGCTTTTTCATGCACGTTATGAATCCCGATCGTTCTCGCCTCCCTAAAACCCTAGAGGCGCTTCAGAAACAAAGCCAAGAACTCTACGACAGCATTCATGCTTCGTCGGGGCAAACGTCCTCGGGCGAAGACGGGTTAAACCGGCTGTTAGAGAAATTTTGGTCAACGTTGGTGCACTCACACACTAGGCAAACCGAATTGCAGCATCAAAATCAGGAGTTGAACGCTGCTCACAAGACTCAAACATCGCAATATGCCTATTACCGTGAGCTATTCGAGTTTGCGCCCGCTAGCTACATCATCACTAATGCTGAGGGCAAAATTCTCGACGCCAATCGTGCGGCAACTCGGTTGCTGAAGGCTGAATCGGATGCATTGCTTGGAAAACCGCTCAGCCACTTCATTGCGAGTGCTGACCAAGGCATATTTGTGTCAAATCTGGCGCAGCTCAAGCAAGGCTCTTCTGACGCGGAGTGGGAGGTAAAGATCCAGCGTGACGACGGTTCAGAATTTTCTACAGCACTTACCGTATCGGTTGTGCGGAGTGAAGACAGCATTCCGGTTAAACTGCACTGGCAACTGCTCGACATTACGCCTTATAAGCAAGCTGAAACTCAAGCTCAAAGCCTGAAAGCTTTTAACCAACAGGTTGCAGAAGTCGATCGGCTCAAGGCGCAGTTTCTAGCGGTGATGTCTCACGAATTGAGAACTCCGATCCACATTGTGAGTGGCTTTTCTCAACTGCTGCTGCGACGATTTCAAGCGCAGCGCGATCCGCAATTGATCGATATGACAGAGCGCATTGTTGGCAGCAGTCATCATCTTCTCTCGCTGGTTGAAGATATTCTTGACCATGCTCAGCTTCAGTCTAAGCGCCTGCAACTGAAGATAGAACCACTCGACTTGACAGACCTAATTACAACGGCGGTAGAAGAGATACGCCCCTTGGCAAGGCGCAAAAATTTAGCGTTGCAGATCGAGTTGCCTCAAGCCGGTCTTCTGGTTGAAAACGACCCAGTTCGATTGAAGCAGGTGATTGCTAATTTACTTTCTAACGCCATTAAATTCACTGATCGCGGCGCAGTAACGCTCTCGGTGCGAGAACTTCCAGAAGACCGCATTGCGATCGCGGTTCAAGATACCGGAATTGGCATTGCTGAGTCTGATAAAAAGGCTATCTTTCAAGGGTTTTGTCAGTTGAGTCAGTCGCTGAGCCGTCAGCATGAAGGAACGGGGTTAGGACTCTCGATTACTCATGCACTCGTGGAATTAATGCAAGGAAAAATCTCCGTTGAGAGCATATTGGGTCAAGGGACAACGTTTTGTGTGCAGCTTCCTCGGGTTGTGACCTCGGCTGAATCCGCTTGAGTCACTGCACTCAAACTAACGTTGATGAACATTGTTGTTGATAAACACTGTTGTTGATGAACATTGTTAATGAACGTCGATCGCAGGCTGGAGTAGCAATGCGATCGCGCCTACAACAACGAAGGACAAGGTGACCCAGAGGAGCATTTTGTTTAACTGCATCGTGTTTTGTTATGGTTTGATAGTGATTATTCCTTGCAAAGGTAAAGCAGTGGCTCAACGGATACAACCGAGCGGTGGCAGATTTTAGGCCACTGAAATTCTGTCTATGGGTAGGTTTAGTTTCGGCGCAGCTAGTGCTTTATAGTCATATCCTCTAATTCTCAAGAGCTAAGACATGTTGTGCTGAAGGTAGAAGCGGTAGGACTGCAATTACGACTACTCTTATCCTTGTCAGCATTAGATAACAAACTAAACAAACCTTTTTAGAAACTTATGCAACTCCAAATCGAGTGTAATAGCTTGAAGCAAGGCTCCCAGGCCTGCTGCGTCTGTAGCCAATTGTTTGAGCTAGGTCAAGCCAAGATCATTTTGTGTGATGAGCAGGGGACAGCCCGTGGAGAAGTATGTCCTTCCTGTGTTCATAACGGCTTTGACTGGATCAAGCAAGAGTTTGAGTCTTCAACCTCTCTGCGTAAGATAGCGTACAACCGCTACCGTCCCACGAAATTGGAAGTCCCAGTTACCGCTTAGACGGTTAGCTTTAGTTCATCTTCATTAATTTTGTTTTGTTAGAAAGTAGTTCGTTCAGATAACAATCTAGTTGGTTCAGATTCTCATATATGCGGCAGATCTTAAGTAAGGGCACGGCACTACCATGCCCTTATTGGTCGTTCAGCGTCAGGAGTATTTTTTAGATTGAATTTGATCACCAACAGGCTAATTGATCGGACTCTTTTCACAGCAAATTTAAATTTTACATAGCGAATCTTACATAGTGAAAGGCGAAGTGAAAGGCGAACTGGTTGAAGCCAATCCGCCTCAATCACTCGATTAGCGACACCCTAGTTAGAAGGGTTAGAAGAGCCTTATGCGCCCACTGCTTCCTTAGCGGCGTATAGCACTTCAGCCGTAATCTCAGGGATGTTGCGATCGCGAGCGAATTTCTCGGTGTTGCGCTTCACCTTGCCGCGCACAAAGCCCGGAATCTTATTCAGTTCAGCCAAACCATCGCGGCTCCAACCCAAGTTAGACTCGGCAGACATCGTTTTCGTAATGCCTTCTTTCGTGTCGTGACCACCAAAGATTTCGAGTAAATGATCTTCCATGCCTAGTGTGAACGAGTTGTAGATCAGATCAACGAGGTGGTTCGTGCCTTCGTAGCCCACAAACGGCTTATAGCCCAAGGGGAAATTCTGAATGTGAATCGGAGCCGCAATCACGCCGCAGGGAATGTTGAGGCGTTTGCCGATATGACGCTCCATCTGAGTGCCAAAAATGGCAGAGGGTTCTAACTGCGCGATTGCATCGGCAATTTCGCCGTTGTCTTCGCTGATCAAAACGCGATCGCAGTATTCGCTCACTTCGTTCGTAAACCACTCGGCGTCATACTTGCAGTACGTTCCAGCCAGCACAACGTGGATGCCCATTTCTCGCGACAGAATCTTAGTCAGTGCGGCAGCGTGAGTATTATCGCCAAATACAACGGCTTTCTTGCCCGTCAAATTCTGGCAGTCGATCGAGCGAGAGAACCAAGCCGCTTGCGACACAAAGCGAGTCTGGTTGTCAATAAAGGGTTCGTAATCTACGCTCGCGCCTTGGGCATTAATGACTTCTTGAATCTTGCGAATGCAGCGAGCCGTCTCTACAATGCCCATCGGCGTAATATCAATGCAAGGCATGCCAAACTCTTGCTCTAGATGCTTCGCTGTCATCATGCCGATTTCGCGGTAGGGCACCAGGTTAAACCAGGCACGAGGCATTTGCTTGAGTTCATTGACTGATGCGCCTTCAGGAATGACCGTGTTTACTTCGATGCCCAAGTCTGCCATCAGCCGCTTGAGCTCGGTGCAGTCGTGAGTGTTGTGAAATCCTAGCGTCGTCATGCCGATGATATTCACCGAAGGCTTTTCGGTCTTGCTCTCTGGCAGTTCACCTTTCTTACGCGCTTTCTCAAGGTAGAACTGGACAATCTGATGCAAACTGCGATCTGCGGCTTGCAGTTCGTTGTAGCGGTAGTGATTGACATCCGCCAATATCACGTCGCCTTGAGAATCGATCTGAGCGCGATCGCAGAAGTTTTTCAGGTCTTCTTGCAAAATGCTGGAGGTGCAAGTCGGCGTCAACACAATCATATCCGGATGCTCTTCTTGGTCTTTGCGGACGATGTTATCGACGACCTTCTCCTGAGATCCCCGTGCTAGGACGTTGCGATCAACCACACTCGTGGTTACAGGCGTATAGTTGCGCTCCCGCTCTAGCATCGATCGCATCACGTTAAAGTAGTCATCTCCTAGGGGAGCGTGCATGATGGCATGAACGTTCTTAAAAGAACTGGCGATGCGAAGTGTGCCAATGTGAGCGGGGCCTGCATACATCCAGTAAGCCAATTTCATATCGTCTGTCTCCCGTGTGCGAAGGATGAAGGATGAAGGATGAGGGATGAGGAATGGAGAAGCTTACTTTTTTCATCCCTCATCTCTCATCTCTATCCTTAGAAACTTTGGGTTTTATTACTTTCAGCATTGTCTCAAACTACGGAAACCTGATGAAGAGTGCAGGGAGTGCGATCGCGCCGTTATCTCTTTGCCTAAAATCGCTTAAACTTCCTCCTGGTATACGTTTGAGTAATTCCTAACTAAACGGACGGCCAGCTTGACTAGCAATGATTCTTAATGTCTACAAATCCTACTATCGACAAAGGGTGTAGAACGTTTCCTAAAGCTCACAAAGCTCTCATTAACAGATGAAGGGGCGTTCCAACGAAACACCCCTCACTTTGAGCTTATTTTGAAGCAGGAATATTTTACTTGTTAGATATTCGGACTGGAGTCGAGCGAGCTAACACTGTCCAGTATTCTCGCCCGCTAGCATAGCCAAGCTCTACCATGTACGTGCGATCGCTTTGGGGAATTGGCACATCACAACTGAGCGCCAAATCGTCTACATCAAATTGCTGAAATCTCTCCGGGGCTTCGTGCTCAAGATTGATGTCGGTCACATCGTACAACCGCAGAACGAGATTTTGATCTACCCGATTGACCGCCGCGCGTTGGCTTCTCGGTACATCCCAGTAGGCATATGCCCATTGAGGATTGCGAGCGGTTAGCACAATGTGTCCTTCAGGTGCAGTAGACATGCCAGCCGGACGGCTCACGCTAGTGCCCACAGCCGATGAATCGTAGCGATCAATTGTGCGATCGCTGCTGTCAACCTCTGAACCGTTTGGTGGAGCAGAGGAATTGCGAGCCGGCTCCCGCTCTAACGCTTCGCGCTCCAACGTTGGGGTTCTCTCCGCGTTCTTACCTGACAGGAATGACCAAGCGGCTGCGGCGGCTCCTGTGGCAGCGGCTGCCCCACCCGTTAATGCTGCATTCCCTGCCTGAGTCGTATCTTCAGCAACGTCCGACGCTTTTTGTTTGAGGCCTTCAAACACGTTGCTGCTTCTGCCCTGAGACGATTCCTTTGGAGTTGCGCGTTGCGCTGATTGCTCTTCGGTTGTCCAGTTCTGGGGTTCAGGCTGCCCGATCGCGGAGTCCCGATCCCCGGCTAAAAACGGTCGATCAGAATCGACAGCACCACCTGCCAAAGTAGTGCCACCAGCGACAGTTGCACCACCAGTTTGAGCGGTGCGACCCAGAAAGGTAGACGAAGCAGGGACATGCACCTGGGCTGACCGAGCAATCGAAATCCATTGACTACTCCTATTGAGGGAGCCTAGCTCGGCTAAATAGTCGCGATCGGGCGTTGCGATCGCCAGCCGTTGCCGATGGGTCAATTCATCACAGTCAAACTGCTGTACGCTATGGGGGCTTTGAGTATCCAGATCAATATCTGTTACGTCATACAGCCGAATCGCTAGGTTGTTTCCGCCTTGTTGCCGTAGCGATTGCATCTGCTCGGGGGCAATGTCCCAGTACGCTTCTACTTCTTGCGGAGACCGGGCTTTTAGCACTACGCGTGACTCTCCACCGCGTCCTGCCATATTGCGATTGCCTGAAGCAGACCACGCAGCCGCTCCTGTACCGGCTGCCACAGCCCCTGCAAATCCTGCCGAGTTGAGCGGTGCGCTATTCGCACTGTCTACAATTGGGTCGCCTATATCTACAATTGGATCGCCTATCAGACCGTCGCTTTCGATTGTCTGATCCGGAGTCGCTACAAAGCCAGCTTGAGAAGAGTCAGCTTGGAAAGAGCTAGCTTGGGAAGGCTCTCTCCCCCACTGCCGCGCTGCCCGATCTTCCCGGATGTTGTCTACTCTGCCTACGCCAAGTTGCTCAGTCGAACGATCGACCTCTGGAGGAGTAAAGCCTTGATCGTGAGTTTCTTCCGGAAATTCATTAGAGCCATAGCCGCCTGTTCTGCTGCCACTGCGCCGACTCTTGCCCAGCAGCCATAGCAGACCTGCACCAGACGCGATCGGGAACAGCCACCACCAGTTCAGCCCATCTGCTCTACCTGTACTGGCGGTTCCGTCACCGCCGAACGAAGGTAAAAAGCCAAACAAGCCGCCACCAGAGCCAGATCCGTTGGCTTTAGAAGGTTTTGCGGCAGAAGGTTTAGCAGCGTTGTAGGTCGTTTGATCGCCTGCTGGACTGGCACTGGTTCCGGCCGCTCCAGTACCTGCTTTAGCCGCGCCTGCACTTGTAGAAACCGGATCAGCGACTCCAGCTTGCGCGATCGCGGTTTGACTGATAGGCGCAGTCGCAAACCCTAGAAACGCTTGAGCGGCAGGACTGGGTTTCGCCGCGTTGTAGACGTAGTAGAGCGGTTGTGAGAAAGGATAACGGGGATCACTGGGCGATACACCCTGCATAGGCAAGGCTTTTGCAGCAGCCTGATTTTTGAGCTGATTCGAGGTAGTATAGCCGATGCCGTTTTTACCGAGTTGTTTGACCAGTGCAGCAGTCGTGTCCACGTTGAGCTTCTTGGCTGTGCTACCTGTTTCAAACTTTCCTTGCTTAAAGACCGGATAGTTTTGGAACGCTTGACGGGTATCACTGCTAGCGGGTCGATCGATAAATTGAACGGGCGCAGACGGACCGCCGACTTCTGACCAATTCTTGATCTCGCCTCGGAACATTTTGGCGAACTGACTGCTGTTGAGGCTCTTGGTAAAGGGATTGTTGGGGCTGACCACGATCGCGATTTTGTCACGACCAATCTGCACGGCGGCGAGTCCTTTCGCTTTTTCTGCTGCGGTTAGAGGACGTCCGATCGCGGCTAGATCGACTTTACCATTGACCAAAGCTTGCAATCCTTGCGGTGTGCCTGCGGAGGCTGCCGTGACTTTTGTGCCTGGATATTGCTTCTCGAAGCGCTGTTCTAGCACTCGGTTGACGGCAGCCATGCTGCTAGAACCATCGATTCGGACGTTGGTTCCTTTAGGAACAGAACCGGGAAGCTTGAATGCGGTTGCTTGTGCCTCAGCTGGAGCCTGTGCCATAGACGTAAGACTGAGGGAAAGCGCAAATCCGACAGCTGACAAAGATTTTGAATGCACCATACTTTTTACCCACGGTAGCAAAAACTTTTTTACAACGATGCAGTCCTGTAAGACAAGTCCAAGCGCATACTAAAGCGAATTAAAATCTTTAGAATTTAGCGAAATCAATCGGGCTTGGCATTGTAAGAGGGGCATGAACCAAACTGAGAAACCCGGTTGGGCATCAATTGGGCATCAATCTTGATTGCCATTACTTTAGGCCAAATTTTAAATTTTAGAAGTATCGTTAAGAGTTTATTAATATGAGAAGATCAGTAACCGTTCATTTGCTGATCATTATTCTGTGATTCAATCTGGAACACAACGCTCGATTTCTAGAAAACAAGACGCCTTCAAAGAGCAGGTGCGATCGCACTTCGATCAGATTGCACCCAAACTGGATCGATGGAGTCGAAGAAATCGCTATTACTATCAGGATTTAGACCGATTGCATCAATTTTTAATTCCGCCTAACAGCCGGGTTTTAGAGATTGGATGTGGAACCGGAAACTTGTTAGCAGCCCTCAACCCAAAACTTGGAATTGGTATCGATTTTTCGCCTTCTATTATCAGTATTGCCAAGGCTAAATATCCCCATTTGCAGTTCTACTGCCTAGACGCTGAAACGCTTAATTCTGAAAGCTTTAAATCAGCGCAGACGTTTGATTTTATTGTTTTATCCGGTGTAATTGGGCATTTGGGCGACATTCAGCAGGTATTACAAAATTTACATCCGTTTTGTCATGCGCGAACTCGAGTAATTCTGACGTTTCATAACTTTCTATGGCAACCGTTACTGCACTTCGCTGAAAAAATTGGGCAACGTCGCCCTCAACCGCCGCAGAGCTGGCTATCGTTTTCTGATGTTCTCAATTTGCTGCAAATTACAGGTTACTTGCCTGTGAGATCGGGGCGTCGGTTCTTAATGCCAAAACCAATTCCTGGCATTAGCTTTCTCTGTAATCGTGTATTAGCTCATTTGCCAATCGTCAACCATTTGTGCCTGACGCAGTACATTGTTGCAAGACCGCAGGTTGTTTTATCCTCACCACCAGATAGCTGTTCAGTAATTATTCCTGCACGAAATGAAGCGGGTAACATTGAGAGCGCGATCGCGCGTTTACCCCACTTGGGCAAACACACCGAAGTCATTTTTGTAGAAGGACATTCTCATGATGAAACGTGGGCAGAAATTCAACGGGTGGTGAGAGAAGGACACCTTCATTTCACCTTAAAAGCCTTTCAGCAAACTGGGAAAGGAAAAGCCGATGCCGTGCGGCTTGGCTTTGCTCAAGCCACGGGCGATGTGCTGATGATTTTAGATGCAGATCTTACGGTTCAGCCTGAAGATCTGCCCCATTTTTTTGACGTGATCGCGTCGGGTCGAGGAGAATTTGCGAATGGGTCGCGACTCGTGTATCCGCGATCGGGCGAAGCGATGCCGTGGCTCAACAACTGGGCAAACAAGTTCTTCAGTCTTGCCTTTTCGTTTCTGCTCGGGCAACCGCTTAAAGATACGCTTTGTGGCACAAAAGTGTTACGCCGCGACGACTACGAAAAAATTGCTGAGGGACGCCGTTATTTTGGCGATTTCGATCCGTTTGGCGATTTCGATTTGCTGTTTGGTGCAACGAAGTTAGGACTACATATTGTCGATGTGCCCGTTCGTTATCAACCCCGAACCTATGGAGAGTCAAACATTGCTCATGTGCGCGAAGGTTTGATTCTGCTGCGGATGTGTGCCTATGCTTCGCAAAAAATCAAGTTCTTCTAATCTCAGCGAAAAGGCGCTCCTCGACTAGAAGAACGCCTAATAATTCTTGGCTTGAAAGTTCGCTAAACAGCAATACGGCTTAGCTTAGACCAACGTTGCTACGATCGTAGGTTTCAGAATTAGCACTGCTGTTATTTGAAACGATATGAGCAGTCTCCGCTGGCATTCCCATCTCAGATGCCTTACGACTCAACATAGTCTGCTCACGGTTACGGATCATGTGACGATGACGAACCATTAGGGCACGGGCTTGATCTTGAACAGACATAGTTGTTTCTCCTCTTTAATTTTTGGTTATGTAAATACTATATCAGATAAATTCTGTAGTTTAAGATACAGAATTTTAACCATGTTATGAGTTCATGACAATCACTTCTGAAGCAATCCTTCACAGCTTGCGGCGCAATTTCTTTGAAGTTGCGCTTTGCGCTAATCGCTTGTTTCGGGTTGCTCTCAAACGGTAAGCTCAAACACACAGCGACTGGAGGACACCTCATGGCAATTACCCAAAATGTAGAAGAGGTTGGAGGACTGACTTGGTTTTACCGAGACGCCGAGCCAGAGCGACAAAATGACCAGCCTCCGGTGCTGTTGCTACATGGCTTAGTGTCTCAGAGCTACAGTTGGCGGCAGGTGTTGCCTGCTTTAGAAGAACAGGGATTTAGAGCGATCGCGCCCGATTGGATTGGCTGCGGCTATTCGAGTATGCCGGATCGTCGTGACTTCGCCTACACGCCTGACACCTATATTGAGGCGTTGAGCCAATTTCTCAAAACGCTTGGACTAGAGCGCATGTCGATTGTGGCTCAAGGCTTTCTAGGCTCAGTTGGCATTCAGTATGCTTTGCGTTATCCAAAGCAAGTTGAGCGGCTGGCAATTTTTAATGCTCCGATCGCTCAGACAGCAAAATTGCCGTGGAAAATTCGACGGATGGGCATTCCCCTAGCTGGGGACATGATGACGCAAGATCCATTACTTGTCGATCGCACCTTAGAAGGCGGTGGCGGATACCAAATTGATGAACAGGATTTAGGGATTTACCGGCGTCCGTGGATTAAAACTTCTGATGCGGGCCGATCGCTATTAAGGATGATTCAAAATTTGCAGCTTAAGGAATCAACAGCCGAAATCGAAGCAGGCTTATCGCACTGGAAACAGCCGCTTCTAATTGGATGGGGAGTGCGCGACCCGTGGTTGTCTATTGAAATGGCAAAAGCTGTTGACCAGGCAGAGTTTGTCGAACTTGATGAAGTAGGGCATTATCCTCAAGAAGATTGGCATGAGAAAGTCAATGAGGTGTTAATTCCCTTTCTACGACGCCAGATCATCTAGAACGTAGATTGAGCATTTTGTCCATATTTAACAACATTAATCTCCTTGAAATACTTAGCTAGAAAACAAAAAAGCAACTCTGTTATTTTCTCTAGTTTTCTAATAATGTGTTCAATCTTCTTATGCAATAAATACTTCTATACGATCCATTTTAAGAAGTAAAAATATAGTATTTATCTATACAATTTTTATCTTAAGCTTGTCACCTTTCCAACACAAAGGATTTAACTAACTATGTCCTAAGAGCAGTTAAGTCTTTATTTGTAATCAGTATGTTGTTAGAGAACAAGCCAAAGATTAATGCACATTAGTAAGCGTTAATTAAACTGGTTTTTGAAGGAGAAAATTTATGATCAGCGAAAATCAGCAACCCACTGCTCAGAGTGATAAATCTCAGTACGATAACATTTCTACCAACCCATCCGCAGAGCAGACATACAGCCGCTCAGCAGATATTAATACAAATGTGGGTTCGCAAACAGTTTCTCAGCCTACTGCTACCAAAGTACAATCTAAATCATCTCAGTCCACGGGTGGTGGAATGAATCCGATATTAACTAGAGCTTTGATCGGAGGACTGATTGGTACTACCGTGGGTGCTTTGGCTGGTAAAAGAGTTTCGCAAGGTTTTAACTATGCTTTCAACGGTGTAGGAAAAGCTCTTGGTACGATCGGTCACGGGTTGGGTGAAACTGCCAAAGGGGTCGGTGAAGCTGCTCAAAGCGTCGGTCAGGGCGTGAGTTACGCTGTCGTTGGTGGAGCTTCGGAAGCAACGCAGAACATTGCTGAAGGAGTACAGCAAGTTGTTTCTGGAAGTACTAATGCAGTTCAGAGTGCAGTCAAAGGCACGAGTCAAGCAATGGAAAGTACAGCAGCCTCTGTGAAAGATACGACTCAAGAAATGCAGAAGTCTGTGATTGATGCAGCAGACTCAATTAAAAGCACAGCTGCTGATACTGACCTGCAAACTAGTCAAAATGTGCAGAATCAAACCGAGGAATCATCTAATTACTGGAATGCTGACTCAGAGCCAGTGGTTGATGAAATGCTTGTAATCATTGCGGAAGACAATCCTGACAATCCTACTGTTTACTAGAAGTAAACGATTTAAACTGTGAAACCGTTTCATTTTCAAGGGTTTCCGAAGGATTGCCTAGAGCAAGGCTGAGATGAAAACTTTCACCTCACAAGATAGCCATAAACATAAAGAAATCCTAGGTTTATGGCTATCTCAAAGGGCAGCGATAGATGCAGTGTAGAACTCAAAGCTGCTTATTTCTGCATCATATTTTTGTCAATCTAAACAAAAAAATATTCAGCTTAATTTTGATACCAAGGAAATGACATCATGAGTAACAACAATTATCTTTTAACTCCCGAAGAAGCAAGTACTGATGAGTCTGCTAATCAATTCGATGACACAACTACTCCAAGCGAGAATGGATTTTCAAAAATTGCGATCGGCATTCTGATTGGGGCAGCGCTGGGCGGAATTGCAGGTGCTTTGACGAATAGAAGTACTGTAAATCGAGTGAACCAGACTGTCAAAAACGCTGGGAATTCAGTCAAAGGAGCAGCAGTTAGTATTAGCGAAGCTGTGAAAGAAGTCGGTAACGCAGTCAACAGTGTTGCTGTAGGTGTGAATGAAACCGTTAGAGACGTTGGAAGTGGTATAACGGGTGCGGCTGACGAAGTTACTGAAACCGTAGAAACGACCGTTAGCGCAGTGAAGGACACAAGTGATGGCATTAATGCAACGATGAAAACTACAGTTGGCGCAGTCCAAAAGACTGTAGCAACGATTCAACAGCCTGACGCTCTTCGCTCCTCTGAACAAGCTGATGCACAAACTAGTGCACAAACTGAACCCACCGAACAGATCGCTACTGCTTCTGATGGAGAAACGCTTTACCGATTAGTTCCTGTTGCTCAGGATACATCTCCTAAGTAAATTCGCCATATATTTCAGAACGCTACTGAGCTGAGGCACACCTGAATTGCACATTGGCTAAGAGAACAATTTGAGTGTGTTTCAAATTGAGGTTTGCAGAAGTTAAGCGATTTGTAATAGTACATCTCTAATACTTGGAAAATAATCATGGTTTCGTTTGCCAATTTCTTTAACAGAGGGAAACCTAAAGACACTCAGCAAGGCTCAGATGCCCCTAAGAAACAGGAATTTACGGGTGTGATGCAAGCAGTTGTTGAAGAGACGATTATGGCAACTGCCTATTGGCTAATTGGGTTAGTGAACAGCAGCTTAGAGAACAAAGCGGCTTCTTCAGCCCAAGTTGAAGAGCAAATCATTGAGAAGCCAATGACTGCTACAGAGGAATTAGTGCCTAAGGTGATTGGTTTAATCGAGCAATTGCACGATCGCACTCAATCCATCATCACTTTAGAGAACCGCCTATGTACGGTGGAAACCTCGCTTAAAGAAGATGCGGCGTTAGGGCAATCAGCTCAAGCACCTAACGAGTTGATCTCAAATTTGGAAAAACGTTTCGTTGAAGTTAAACAGTTAGCAAAGGATCTTGAAGGTTTAACAGAAGCGCTCCAGCAGTCTAATCAAACCACAACAGCGTTGGAGAATCGCATTGCTCACCTAGAGAAATTGTTGAGTGAATATAGTGTGGTTCCCAAACTGCTAAAGCAAAATTGTCAGACGATCGCTACCTTGCAACAGCGTCTTTTGCTCTTGGAGGTTTCTCAAGGCAAGAATCATCATCTCATCGCGAAGTAGCTAATAGACCTGTCGGGGAAGAAGCGAAAATAGGGAACAGAAATGCATTCAAACTCGTGATGTAGAGTTTAGTTCTGAGCGATCGCAAGTTCCTGAAGTTCAGGTTAGGAGTTTATTGACTGATGCGGATCGAGATGCGATCGCTCAAACGGATACCTTTTTCATTGCCAGTACGCATTCTCAACAAGGTGCAGATGTCTCGCACCGAGGCGGTTATCCAGGATTTGTTCAGGTGATTGGCGCGGCTACGCTAATGTTTCCCGATTATGCAGGAAACATTATGTTTCAGACATTGGGTAACTTGAGCATAAACCCGAATGCAGGATTGTTATTGATTGATTTTGAACAAGGACAGACGCTGCAACTGAGTGGCCAAGCAAGGATTCTTTGGGATGCAGAACAATTAAATCGCTGTGCGCCAGCACAGCGATTGATTGAGTTCTCGATCGAGCAAATTCGAGAAACTTAGCAGGCAACTTCGTTTCGCTGGCGCTTTGGGGAGTATTCGATGGCAAATCCGCAATGACGGTTCGCTTGAGCGGCTGCAAATAACCTTGAACTCAGCACCATTATCTCTCGGCAGCCCGCTCCAAGCGAATGTTAGGCTTGTTCGGACTCATTTATAGCAGAATTACTTTCGTCTATTCGTTCGTAAAGCTCACCAAATCTCTCCTCCCAAAGCCGAACAAGAGATGAAATTTTAGGCTCCAAGGCATTGCAATAGCTCTTTAGACTCTCAAATTCGTTTCGGGGACGCAGAACCAATTGAGCGACAAGGCTCAAACATGCGCCCACAACAAGTTTGGCGTTTGGATAACTAAAAGTGACAAATCGCCACTCTATCCCTTGATGTAGCTCTGGATGTAGTATTGGCTCATCAATTTTTCCTGATGGGTGAACAGCCATACCGCGCAACCTCATAATTTCCTTCAGATGATCTCTAACCTGATGAAAGCTGCTTTCACCCATTAAAAATGCTCTACGCATTACTTCAGCAATCTGCATATTTCTAGCTGTTTTATTCTTACTCCAACTTTTGGTAAGTTCTTCTGGAAGAGAGATCTTATCCTTAACAGAAGCATAGAAAGCATCAACAGCAATTGCACCTGACATAATTGCCTGCATTCCAGATTCAAATTCAGATTCCAATGCCTGTGCAACCCTATTATTGTCCGGCGTTTTCCATGCAGCAATAACCTCCTTATTTCGCTCTTCAGCTTCGAGAAGATGCTGAAATGCAAGCTTTAGCCAAACTGGGCATACATCATAGTGGACATGCAACTTGAGATCAGCATTAAGCTCCCCTTTCTCATCTATTTTGATAGTGAAGCCACCAGCAGGTATCCCTACAGTCATACCTTGAGTTATGAAAATACCACCAACCGGACGGCTCCACTGATTGGAAGTATCAAAGCTATCTTCACTCACCATTATTGCCAAATAATTATCAAAGTCTAACGGATTAAAATATCAAAGTCTAACGGATTAAAAGCCTAACGACTCAAATCAGCGGCGGCAGACAAACTCGAACTCAGCGCCAGCAGCTTTCAACCGTCCGCCTGCATTTGAATTGTTAGACCGCGTAAACTCAATGATAAGAATTTATGTCTTCTTCAAGAACGTCTAAATGATAGCTTATCTTTATAAGCAGTTCACGCACTTCCTCAATCGCAGTTTCAACTTCTTCACGATTAGGACGATATGCTTCTTTATGCACCACTTTGTTCCTCAGTTTATCTACTTCACAACCCTTTAAATCAATTAGTAAATCAGCCAAAGTTGAATTTGGTATTTTTTTTAGTTCCTCCTCACTAGGAGGGTTATCACTATATTTTCTTAGGGCACTAATCTTAGAAGTAGAATCAGCAAGACACGATATTTTTGATTCATTAACAACCCAATTTAGAAAAACGTTCTTAAGCTTTCCATATGCAAGTTTTTCAACAGCAGATTGGAGAGAATTAAGCAAACTGTTGACCTGGTCAACATCTCTCTTGGTTTCCTTCCAAAAAGGACGATATACCAGTTCTACTTTTAAGTAATGGTAGAAAAAGACCTCCAAAGCTTGAGTTAGAAGAAGCACACAATTAGAATATCGTTTCTCCTCATATAACGGATAGCAATCAAAGAAAAGAGTAAGATACCTTGATTGAATGCGATCTCTGTTTATACCGAATATCTTTCCGCAGCTTTCATTAAAGCAACGTACTTCTTTGAATGAAATCGGTTGTATTGTTTTGAGATCAGAAACGCGGTTGAAAATGTTCTTGTATCCGCATTCGGGACACACTGCGATAAAGTTTTCGTAATTTGTTTCTATATCTTCTGCATAAAGCATGATCTCAGACATTTAGTGGTGTTTTTAAGGAGAAATCTCAGTAATAGTTTATCAACCACAATCAATAAACTGAGCGGTCTAACTCTTTTTTAGATGGATTTGCTCCCTCCTATTCTGCATAACACCTCCAAATTGGGATCCTAGGCAGAGGTCAATCTGTATAACACCCCAAATCAGCACATTATCTAGACAAAGATCTGCATAACACGCCAAAATAGGTGATTAGGCAGAGGAATATCCGTATAACACTCCAATTTGGAGTGTTATACGGACAGGGATCTACATAACACTCCAAATTGGGTGATTAGGCAGACAACGATCGATATAACATTCCTGTGCAGCATGTTATGGGGAGAAACTGTTCGATAGTAACTCCGCTTTTGAAGCATATTTGAATCCCCTTCAGCAAACTTTTATCATTCAGAGGCGATTAGCGCAAAGCACAACTCCGCAGAAACCGCGCTTTAGCAGAACATGTGGTGTTCCCCTTTGGGGAATTGCTGTTCTTATCCCTCAAAGCGCATCAACCTAATGCATCCTCCATGAGCTTTGGACGTTCGTGTCTGAACTTCCGAAGTTCACGTGTGAGCTATGGAAGCTTGTGTGTCAGCTATGGAAGCTCGTGTGTCAGCTTCAGAAGCTCATGCAATGAGTGTTGGTAGTTCGCGTGTGAGCTATGGAAGCTTGTGTGTCAGCTATGGAAGCTCGTGTGTCAGCTTCAGAAGCTCATGCAATGAGTGTTGGTAGTTCGCGTGTGAGCTATGGAAGCTCGTGTGTCAGCTATGGAAGCTCATTGAAGTAAATTTCGCGATCGCTCTGTGATCCCAACGCCTAATCCGGGAATACTCAACGTACCCCCGCCACGTACAGCAACCTTGCCTTTCACTAAAATTAGGTGCACCATGAAAACAACAAGTAATGGCAATGGTACAAGTCAGGGGAACGGAACTCCCGCTCAATCCACTGCTGCCGCTACATCCTTCTTGTCTGAATCCTTAACATCTGCTGGCTCTGAACCCTTAAGCCAAAGCGATCGCGACACCATTCTGGGTTTAATTACTCAGATGCGCGACCTGTTACCCTTCTTGCAAGACCTCACCGCAGAAGAGCGGAAAAGTCTATTAGGCATGGGCGATAAAAACCGCGTCTTTGCCGGAAAAGTCCTAGAGGTGATCCAGCAAAACGCTGACTTCTTGCCGCGTTCCTTCAATGTCGAGAAATTCCAACAGAATTTGACCACTTTCGATCGTTTGTCTACCACTTTAATGGCACTGAATCAACTCCGGGATCTTGTAGATGCAACCGCGATCGCAATCGGCTCCGAAGCTTATGAAGAGGCACTAGAAGCTTATCGTCATGCCAAAGCCAGCGGTCGAGGCGCAAGTCTGGAAGCGATGATGGCAGACCTAAAGCTGCGATTTGCTCGCAAGCCGAAGAAGGAAAAGCCCGAAGTGACTGAATCAAAAGAATAGAGATTAAAGATCAGGCCTTGTCGAACACAACGGTACTCACTTCTCAACCTATTGTTGTTCAAAAGTAAGTTCCCTTATGGGTAATCGCTACTTTTGTTTGATGAGGCTTAAACACGAACAGACGAAATTTTAGCGATCGTATAGTAGAGAAAGTATTGTCGATTGGCTTTACCAAAATTAGTAAGCTCATCCTTCAAATTCAACATTCTTGCGATTCCAAATCTTGAGGCTTCCTTGCTCGCCGCTCGCTACGATCGTTCTTCCATCAGGGCTAAACGCAACAACACCTTTTCCAGATAATAGTTTTCCAGGCAATGTGTGTAGTGCTTCTCCTACAGTCTGATTGTCCAAACTGTGGGAAAGCTTCCAAACCTGAATCGTTCCATCGTTGCTACTACTAGCTAACAGGCTTCCATCAGGACTTAATGCCAGTGAAGTAACAGATTTTAAGTGCCCGTTGAGGGTTTGATGGAGCCTGCCATCGCGAAGATCCCATAGTTTGATGGTTGAATCTGAACTGCCACTGATCAGCGTCTTTCCATTGGGAGTAATCAGGACAGAATTTATCCATCCCGTATGTCCTGTAAGCACTTGAGGCAATGCCCATCCTTCTAAGTTCCAAATTCGGATGGTGCGATCGGCACTTCCACTAACAAGCCGTTTTCTGCAAGGACTAATGGCAATCGAAAAAACGGTATCTGTATGACCGTTGAGAGTTCGCTTTAAAGTTCCAGTGTCAGTGTGCCACAAACGAATCAGCTTATCGGCACTGCTGCTTGCTACCATTCCATCAGAACCAAAGGCAAGGGAACTCACAAAACCTGAATGGCTAGACGATAGCCCCATACCCGTAAAAATATGGGAGAGCAACTTGGTCGTCAGTTTCCAGCTAGTGACGGTTTGATCTAAGCCACCTGCTACTAACGTTTGACCGTTGGGACTAATGGCAAGAGCCAAAACTGGCTTGGCCAATAGGAATGTGTAAAGTTGTCTGCCTGTGTGCAGATCCCACCAAATAATCGTCCGATCGTCGCTGGCAGTGAATACGGTTTGACCATCGGGACTAAATGCGATCGTATTCACGGCTTCTGAGTGATGGTGGAGGGTATCGACCTCTATCCAACTATCCTTAGCAGCACTGACCTGCTCAGAAGAGGATGAGCTACCAATCGTTAATGTGCGTTTCTGTCGTTGTTGCCTTTGCACTTCTGCTTTCAGTCTTTGCAATTCACCGTCAACATCAAAGTTTCTGAAGCGATGAATGAGGTCATCTTCTGCAAACGTTAACTCTATTAACGCGTCGGTGTAAGCGGATTGATAGAAAAAATCGTCGTTAATTCTGGCTTCCATTCGAGAAAACGCTTGAAATGCAGGTTCAGGGCTACCTCCGTCCAGCATTTTGATTGCGCCATAGATGCCAAGTCCAACTACTCCTCCAACAGCGCTCATCGCTCCGATGCCAAGTCCAATTCCACCAAAGCTACCGACAAGTCCAATTCCGCCAAACGTTGCAGAGAAGCCTGCTCCTCCGAGTGTGCCTACTCCCATCGCCGTCAGCGCCATTGGGTCGGCGTCAACGACGCCTCGATAAGCTCCATATCCGGCTGCACCTGAGATCGCACCCGCTCCCATGAATGCCGTTGATCCGACACCGATCGCAGTTCCACCCCCTGCTATCCCAATGCCACCGATCGCACTCGAAAATCCTGCTCCTGCCAATGCACCTGTAACAACAGATGTTGCACCTTTCTGTGCTGATGTCATGACGCTCCTTTTTCAGGTGATGCTTGACGGCGATCGCAAAAACTACATTTTTAGCTATCCCAATCGAGACCGGGAACTTAAAGAGATACAGGAGTATATTTCCAAGCGTCACCCCCACTTCCGGAAAGATTGCACTCTTAAGGTAATCGCGACTTGTGTAGGAGAAATTTGCTTTTTTAACAAGCTTCTGTTACATTACTTTACATAACTAAAAGAAATGTTACAGGAGGCTTCGATGCTAGTTATTCTTACAGCCCTTTTTGTGGTTGGTTGGGTCGCCGTTGCCCTGCTCGGTTCTTTGACCTACTTTTTGGGTGAGCAGTCTAAGCCGATCCACGAGCGTAACTGGCGGTCTAAGTCGTTTGAGAAGATTTCTGAATCCATTACTGGAAATAAAATTGACTTTAGCGATCGCGTCCCCGCTTTCGTTGTGTCCGACGCTTACTCCAGCAATGGTTTACCCAATGCGTAGACGCTAATTCTAGAAAAGACTATCTCTCTCCTAAAGTTACCCCTCAATTCTCCAGCCAGAATTGAGGGGTTTTGTTGATTGCAATTCCTACAACGTTGCACGCTATGTCGATCGTGCAACGGCTTTGAGGACTTGAAACAATTGCACAGCCCGCTCTGGATCAACTAAATTGACTTCTGGCAGAAGTTGATAGAGCGAAGGACTACCCGCACGAAGGTAGACAAAGCGGTAGCTTATCCCATTCGTTGTCAGTCCCCAAACAGTGTCTTGTCTTTGTAAACTTGTGTGGGCGTAGGTAAGCAACTGAGGCAAACCTGCTAACGCTTCGACCGTGCTGTTTTTAGATTCGATGACCAGCATCCAGAAGAATGGAGCCGCATTTTTAGAGCGATCGGCGGCAAGAATATCTAGGCGTCCTCTAA
The DNA here is from genome assembly GCF_059501405.1 of Myxacorys sp. Lineage (NCBI taxonomy): Bacteria > Bacillati > Cyanobacteriota > Cyanophyceae > Leptolyngbyales > Leptolyngbyaceae > Myxacorys > Myxacorys sp. The sequence continues at coordinate 15,645 of NZ_JCACCM010000011.1, read as the reverse complement.
TTTGGACATCCTCATCTTCCACGATGATTTCAGCAATGTCCTGTTCCAACGATAGTTTGATCGGTTGCTGATAAAAGCCTGCTAATCGTAGCAAGGGAGCTAACGCTAATAGCTTGACTTGTCCTTCTGAAACTTTGCCGAGTTTGAGATACTCTCGAAAGTCTTGACAAATTTGAGCCACTTCTCGCTGCTCAAACTCAGATAGAGGCTCCAGTGTGAGAAGCGATGTAAATGATAAGTTCTCAAAGCGTTCTTCAATTCTCAGCAACTGGTGAACTTCTAGCAGCGTTAGATCTTTTGCGTTCAGAATCGTCATGGTTTTAGCGATCGACAGCCTGATTCCCCTGAAATAAATTTTAGGACAAAGCATTAGGCTTGCCCTCTTCCCCTACAATGCTTTACCAGACCACGAAAATTTCGCTTGGAGAACCGCAGTGGATTTATCTCGCATTCCTGCTCAACCAAAACCAAACCTGATCAACGTTTTGATTGAAATTCCCGCAGGGAGTAAGAATAAGTACGAATTTGATAAAGACATGAACGCCTTCGCCCTCGATCGCGTTCTGTATTCATCGGTGCAATATCCCTACGACTACGGCTTTGTGCCGAATACGCTAGCAGATGACGGCGATCCGCTAGATGGCATGGTGATCATGGATCAACCGACGTTTCCAGGATGTATCATTGCAGCGCGTCCGATTGGCATGCTGGAAATGATTGATGGCGGCGATCGCGACGAAAAAATTCTGTGTGTGCCAGACAAAGATCCTCGATACGTCAATGTAAAGTCGCTCAATGACGTTGCCCCTCATCGCTTAGAGGAAATCGCTGAATTCTTCAGAAGCTACAAAAATCTTGAGAAGAAAGTCACTGAAATTTTAGGTTGGCAAGACGTAGATAAAGTCATGCCTCTCGTTGAACAATGCATCAAAGCGGTTAGCTAGACTTCAATTCATAGCAAATCGAAAAGGCTTGGGGCTACTCCCAGGCCTTATTTTTATGTGGAGAAATACGACTATTATTGGTATCGAGCAAACCGAAATGGGTAGCATAAGGGTTAACAACGTCGTGTGTTAGCCGCGTCTCCTCTGGAGTTGCGCTCTGCGCTAATCGCTGGCAATTCATGGCACATTGGCTATTTTGTGTAGGGATAAGGCATTCGGTGCTAATGTCACTCTCCCGAATCCTATTCGTCCATTCAGTAAACGCCTGAAACCAGCCTAGAGTTAGATATGACCCAAATTTCAGACTTTTTGATTCAATTTTGGGGCGTCCGAGGAAGTATTGCTGTCCCCGGTAGCGACACGGTACGTTACGGCGGCAATACCTCCTGTGTCGAAATGCGGGTCGGTGGAAAACGCCTGATTTTCGATGCAGGAACCGGATTGCGGGTTTTGGGTAAGCAATTGCTCAAGCAAATGCCGGTTGAAGCGTACATGTTTTTCTCCCACTCCCATTGGGATCACATTCAAGGCTTTCCATTTTTTGTGCCAGCGTTCATTCCAGGCAATCGCTTCCACATTTATGGTGGCATCGCGCCGACTGGAGCAGGCATGAAGCAACGACTGAGCGATCAGATGCATCATCCTAATTTTCCGGTTCCCATGCAAGTGATGCAGTCGGAGATGAAGTTTACTGATTTGATGCCGGGAGATACTGTTCAATTAGATGACATCGAGATCGAAACAGGCCCGTTGAATCATCCCAACACGGCGATCGGATACCGGGTGACGTGGCAAGGAAAGACCGTTGTCTATGCGACGGATACTGAGCATTATCCCGATCGCATTGATGAAGATGTAGTGCATCTCTCTCGCAACGCGGACGTGTTGATTTACGATGCTTGCTACACCGACGACGAGTACTACGATCCGAAGGCGTCTAAAGAAGGCTGGGGGCACTCGACCTGGCAGCACGCCTTAAAAGTGGTGGAAGCAGCAGGCGTGAAGAAGGTGATCATGTTTCATCACGACCCGAACCACGATGATGATTTTTTAGACGCCGTTGAAGCGGAAGTCCAAACTGCCTATTCCAACAGCATCTTGGCGCGAGAAGGCATGATTGTGCCTGTTGTGTAGAAGATTTTGATGAGGCGAAATCGCGAACTAACGGTGAAGCTTAGCGACGGCAGATGACCTTTGCATCACCACGCAGGTCTTTCACCTGCCCGGTGGCAGGGGCAAAGTGCATCGTTACCCTTCTGCTGGCAAGTTGAGAGGATTTACAGCTTCAGCTAAGAGAAAATGACTTGGCGCAAAAACAACCTAGTGTAGCGTCACAGCTAATTAACATCGATTGACCAAGCTGCTTCATCACGCAGAGAATCGATATCACCCACGCGTCTACCACTCCACGTTCTTCTGACGGTTTTCGATAGGTCGCAGAACCATAGCCATACAATCGCACATTCTTCTCGATTGCCTATAGCTCTAGTAAACGGGCGAGAATTGTTTTAATCTCTTCGTGGTCTTCCGATGGCATAAATAGTTCTAGCTTTCTTTCTAGAACATTTTGAGGCGTGGTCGATCGTCAAACAAGTCTCTCAGCGTTTCATGCTGTTCCCAAGTGACCCCAGAAAGCAGAAACCGTTGCTCTTGAACCTGTGGCTGGGCTGCGATCGCTAGCTCTAAGTTCATAACGCCCTTTAATAACGAGTTGATTCTATTTTATTCCAGGCGTTCAAAAGCTAGAATAGTCTCCGTTCTGTCTGCTAGGACATTCTATTAGCAGTGCATTACAAGGATTATCAATGACTTCCAGCCTGTCGATTGCACCTGAATTTGTCTCGCTAGAGCAAGCACTGAAACATTACTTTGGCTACGACAGCTTTCGTCCTGGTCAGCGCGAAGTCATTGAGCGGGCCTTAGACAATCGCGATCAGCTCGTCGTGATGCCAACAGGCGGCGGCAAGTCTCTGTGTTTTCAGCTTCCCGCATTGCTGAAACCCGGTTTAATGATTGTGGTATCACCGCTGATTGCGCTCATGCAAGATCAGGTCGAACTGTTGCGCGATAACGGCATTGCGGCAACGTTCTTGAACAGTAGCCTGTCGGCAGAAGAGCGGCGATCGCGCGGTCGCGCGGTGATGGAAGGGCGAATCAAACTGCTGTACGTCGCGCCCGAACGGTTGCTCAGCGAGGACTTTACGAACGCCGTTTTGCCGCACATTCGCGATCGCGTGGGCATTTCGTCAATCACGATTGATGAAGCGCATTGTGTATCCGAATGGGGACATGATTTTCGTCCAGAATATCGGCAGTTGTCGTGTCTGCGATCGCAGTATCCAGCGGTTCCAATCATGGCGCTGACCGCAACGGCAACGGAGCGAGTCCGCGAGGACATTATTAAGCAACTCCAGTTACGAGATCCGACGGTTCTCGTTTCCAGTTTTAACCGTCCAAACTTGTATTACGAAGTGCGCCCGAAAGGAAAGACGGCGTATCAAGAATTGGTTAAACAGATCAAAGAAACTCCCGGTGCAGGCATTGTCTACTGCCTCAGTCGTAAAAAAGTCGATGAACTAGCAGCGAAACTAAAGCAAGACGGCATTGCAGCGCTTCCTTACCATGCTGGACTGAATGCAGAAACGCGAACCGAAAATCAGACGCAGTTTATTCGGGATAATGTGCGAGTGATTGTGGCAACGATCGCGTTTGGAATGGGAATTAACAAACCAGACGTTCGCTTTGTCATTCACTACGATTTACCGCGCAACATCGAAGGGTATTATCAAGAATCGGGTCGAGCGGGACGCGATAGCGAACCCTCGCAGTGTACGCTTTTCTTCAGCACGGCTGACATCCGCACCATTGAATTTCTCATTAGTCAAAAGGTGAACCCTGCCACAGGCGAAGCGTTAGAAGAAGAACAAAGAATTGCAACTCAGCAGCTTCGACGAGTGATTAACTACGCTGAAGCAACCGAATGTCGTCGGACGATTCAGCTTTCCTATTTTGGAGAAGAGTTTCCAGGTAACTGCGAAACCTGTGATAACTGCCGCTATCCCAAGCCGCTCGAAGATTGGACGATCGAAGCGCAGAAGTTCTTGTCCTGCGTGGCGCGATTTGCTCAGAAGAACCAGCATTTTGGGATTGGCTATACGATCGATGTATTACGGGGTTCGCGGGCAGAACGCATTCTTAAGAACCAACACGACAAGCTTTCAACCTACGGAATCGGACGCGATCGCACTCTCGAAGAATGGAGAATGTTAGCGCGATCGCTAGTTCATCAGCGTCTCATTGATGAAGCGGCAGACGGTTACTCGGTCTTAATGCTGAATGAATTGAGTTGGGAAATTTTACGGGGTCAACGCAAAGTTCAAATTGCTGTAGACAAAGTTAAACCAACACCAGTAGCAACGCCATCGATATCACTCGACACAAAAGAATCAGAAGAACTATACAACCGCTTACAACACTTGCGGAAGCGCTTAGCTGATGAACAATCGGTTCCACCTTATGTTGTGTTCTCCAATGCAAGTTTGCGGCTCATGGCGCAGCAGCAACCCCAGACTCGCGAACAGTTTCTCAAAATTTCTGGTGTTGGAACGCGCAAGGTCGCACAATACGGTGACGTATTCTTAGCAGAAATTCAAGAGTTTCGCGAAGAGAATGGATTACCCGTTGACGCTGATCCGATTCCAACGCCAAAGATTATTAAATTAGATGCTCCGATTGTTGCACCCGGCGCTCACGAAGCAACCTACACGCAACTGTACACGCTTGAGATGTTTCAGCAAGGCACAAAACCCGCTGATATTGCCGAGCAGCGAAACCTGCGGTTGACTACCGTGATGACTCATTTAGCAGAGCTTCTAGAGATGGGCTATGAGGTCGATCTCGATCGCTTAGTCCCGCGCTATCGCCGCGCAAAGATTCTAGAGGCGATTGGCAGCGTGGGTGACGGATCGCTCACCGATATTCGCGAAGAATTGGGTGAGGGCTATGGCTGGGACGAAATTAAAATCATGCGATCGTGGCATAGAAAAAATTATTCGTAACGAAAAGATTAGGTTAAAGTGGCTCTCAGATTGAAAGCTCTATGGCGTATTTCTGTCGCTTGCACTTTAACGATGACGGACGAATTATGTTGTTGCCTGTTTTGTCTGCGATTAGCATCTTCGGCGCAAACCCTGTCGCACAGGTTGTATCCCCTCCTCTGATCCATCCGATTGCGGAATCCGTTGCGAGCAAGCCTGCCACTGCGCAGATCGCAGTTCCTTTGAAGTTGCGCGAAGCACCAATCGCAAACCTGTTGCCTGACGATGCGATCGGTGTGATTTTGATCGATACCACTGCCGCAAAATGGGAAAGTCTCAGCAGATTTGGCTTCTTTCCAAAAGATTTTTCGTTTCCGAGTGCGCTCTACCCGGCTCCACTGAAAGTAAATTTCTACACCGATGTTCAGCCTTGGCTGGGTGAGCAGGTCGCCTACGTGTATCTTCCGGCGGCTCAGCCTCAACTCACGACTGTGGCGATGGTGAAAGATGCTGCTCAAAATTCTGCTTCCATCGCTCGATTTATCGATCGCGTCAAAGCTTCTCGGGTCAAATCCGTCAAAGAGCGGCAGTACAAAGGCGTCACGATTTTAGAGTGGGAACCTGAAAATCCGCTCGACATTTTAGACAAAGACCTAAAATCATCTCCACTAGAGCCGTCCCAGCCATCGCCGCTCAACGTGCAGTCTGATCTCAAAACACCAATAGAGCTTCTGCCACCTAAATCAAAATTAACGTCAGACGTTCTATCAAATTCTTTGTTTGCTCCTAAAGGGTTCGCGATCGCGGTTCTGCCCAATCACATCATTAGCTCAACCTCGCCCGAAGCCGTCCAGCAGATTATTGACGCTCAAGCTGCCAACAAAGTTTTATCTAATCTGCCTGCGTTTCAGCGCACAATGGCGCGAAAGCAGACGGCGAAGTCTCTCATGGTTGCATACGGGGACTATGAAAAATTCTATTCCGCCATTCTGGCTTACGATTTAGCTCTACTCCAGAAGTTTTCTCCCGGACTTCAGCTTCCCCAACTGTCTAAAGAATCGCTCTCGGGTGGTGTTTACGATGCGATCGATGGTTATGTCTGGGCAGAACCCGACGGACTGCATCTTCAAATGGGATTTAACTTGGTAAAGCCGATGCCAACGGCGGCACAGTTTACTACGCCTAATCAAATTCTCGGGCAGCTTCCACCAACAAACTACATGGTTTCCAACAGCCGAGGGCTGTCTACACTTTGGAAAGCCTTCTCGCTCGTGTTTGAGACGCAACCCACGCTGAAGCCCAAGGTGGAGCAATTTCGGCAGTTTAGCCAAAGCCTGATTGGGCTAGACGATCGCGAGATTTTTTCGTGGATGGATGGAGAATATGCCACATTTGCCTATCCGACTCGTGAAGGGTTCTTGCCTGCATCTGGGCTAAATCTAGATCTCGGAGTCGGATTCATGGTTCAAACCAGCGATCGCAAGGCGGCAGAAACCGCCCTCAATAAGCTCGATCGATTTGTACAAGGAAAATTTGGCAAAACGTTTGTCAATACTCAGCCAGGGTTTACCACTTGGGATTTACCGTCCAGTAAAAAAAGCGTGTTGACGCACGGATGGGTCAAGCCAGATACTTTAGCGCTGTTAGGTGGCGCACCCTTATCTGAAGTAGAGGTCAAACCCAATCGAACCCTACTGCAATCGTCAAATTTTAAGGCTGCGATCGCGCCCCTACCAACCAACAATACTGGCTATTTCTATGTCAACGGGGGTGCATTTCTAACATTGGTGAATAACTCCATTCTGCCGATATTTTTTGGCACAAAGCCAACGCCTTATCTAGACGACCTCAAAGCGACGTTAGGGAGTATTCGCAGCATTAGCGGAACAACGTCGATCAATACAGAACGGGTGCAGTCTGACGGGTTTATGGCACTGGCAACCACGCGCAAAGAGCCAATCTCTAGCCGCGAACTGGTGGAGTTAGGACAACAAAAGCTAGATAAAGGAGACGCCGCAGAGGCAATTCATAACTTTACTCGGGCGCTAAAAGCCGAGCCAGAAAATGCTGACACCTACGTACAGCGAGGAGATGCTTATCAAGCAGAAGCTCAGAAAGAACTTCCTTCCGAGTTGCACAAACTCGCGATCGCAGACTATACCCAAGCGATTCAACTCAATTCAAAAAATGCCGCCGCCTACCGTGGACGGGCGAGAGTTCAAGAGTCGCAGTTTGCCTATGAAGCCGCTTTAGCAGATCTGGATCAAGCCATTCAACTCGAACCTGATGCCTTGGGAGTCTATACTCTGCGTGCAACTTTTCGAGGCATCGTAGAAGATTACAGAGGCGCGATCGCCGATGCGGATCAAGCGATTCGTCAAGATGCATCTGATAACGATGCTTACAACATTCGCTGTTATGCCCGTGCCCGTGAATCAGGCGACTTTAAAGCGGCATTACCAGACTGCGACACGGCGATCAACTTGAATTCAGACTCGGCTGCCAACTACAGCAGTCGTTGTTATGTCAGAGCAGGCTTGAAAGACAAAAAGGCGTTAGAAGACTGCGATCGCGCGTTTGAACTTGAGCCAGACTACGCCTATAACTACGAAGATCGGGGACTTGCCAAGGCGTTACTTGGAGATCAAAAAGGGGCGCTAAAAGACTTGCAGCAGGCGATAGAAATCTACAAAAAACGAGGCGATGCGATTGCTCAGAAACGAGTTGAAAAGGCAATCCAGACGATCGGTAGTTAAGTGTAGATAGTCAGAGACAATCAAAACACATTGTAAGTAAAAGGTAAGTAAAAGCACCTTAATCACATTAAGCAACATCACATTTTCGACTCGTTTCCCGTCTCGACCGTTAGGGTCATATATAGCAGTCAAATTTGAGTCGTGAACTCCTTCAGCCTCCTTGCGGAGCGTTGCGCCGCAGGCGTCCTCTGCCCTTCTCTCGCACGAGAAGGGCAGAGGACAGAACTCTTGCATTTCATGAGTCATATGGGATTGCTATGGTACGAGATTAAACTCAAGTGGGTTGCCCTGCTCAGCCTCATTTAGGTAGTGCAAGGAATGGCTAGTTTATCCATCGGTTAAGCGACAAACCTTGCTGGCAACTGCAACCTCGGTTGTTGGACAAACAGAGACTCATCCTATGGAAGCACGAAAACCTGATCAGGAAGCTGCTAGGCTTGAAGCCCTGAGGCAATACCAAATCTTAGATACGCCCTCAGAACAGGCGTATGATGACTTCACCTTATTGGCCTCGTTCATTTGCGAGGTTCCAATCGCCCTCATTAGTTTAGTGGACGCGGAGCGGCAGTGGTTTAAGTCCAAGGTAGGCTTAGAGGTGAATGAGACCGCTCGGAATATTTCGTTTTGTGGTCACACCATCTTGAGTAACGAAACATTAGTGGTGAATGATGCCCTCTGTGATACACGGTTTGCGGATAATCCTCTCGTCAAATTTGACCCATCGATTCGCTTTTACGCTGGCGCACCGCTGATCGCCCCCGAGGGACACGCTCTTGGTTCTCTCTGTGTCATCGATCGCCAACCGCGAGAGTTGTCAGAGCTACAGAAAGCAGCGCTGGAGGCACTTGCACGGCAGGTCGTCGCCCAACTAGAGTTGCGGCGCGTCTCTGCAAGACTGGCTCAAGCGCTCAACCAAATTAAGCTGATGGAAGGGTTAATTCCTATATGCTCCTATTGCAAAGGCATTCGTGATGACCAAGGCTATTGGTCAACTGTTGAGAAGTTCATTAAGCAGCATTCAGACGTGGAATTTACGCACGGTATTTGCAATGAGTGTCTGAAAAAGCATTTTCCTGAGGTTGCAGAAATCTTGCTAGAAGACTCTAAATGAATGAAGTTTAGGAAATCTCTACCTTAGACCTTAAGCTGTATGAAAGCATAAGGCTGAGAGGGAGTTCTGTCTCCACTACCAATGATGAAGTAGGAAGCTCTGCTCGCGATCGCAGAAGGTCAGCCGCAGGAGCCGCGTAAGGGTACAGCACGGCTATGCCCTTACCAACCCTTTATCTGTAGCGAGTACTTTAAATTGCTATCATTTGCCATATTCGCTACAAAATCTGCTGCCACCAGATGTCAGCAACAGGCAACCTACTTCTCGACCTTCACTCCTTTCCAAAACGCAATATAGCCTTCAATATTCTTAGCGGCATCTTTTGCCGACGGATAGTACCAAGCCGCATCTTTATTAACCTGCCCGTCTACTACCACATCGTAATAACTCGCTGTGCCCTTCCACGGACAAGACGTATGCGTACTACTGTCCTGAAAGTACTCGCTCTTAATCGCATCTGGTGGAAAATACTGATTTCCCTCAACGACCTCGCAGCGATCGCTCTCAGCTAAGACGGCCCCGTTCCAAATTGCTTTCGGCATTGTTCTGTCCCTTTCTAAAACCTATTCAGAAGAAGCCTAACGAATCTCAACCCCTGTCTGCAACTTAAATTATTCTCCTTGCGGCACATAACATGCCCAATCGCTCCAGCGAAACACTTCTGCCGCACCGCATACTACCCGCTCTGCGGGTAGGTTTGAATAGTAGGAGATTGCATTGACGATCGCGATCGTGCTGATCATCACCACAACCAACCCAACCTTATTTAATTGTGTTTCCATACGTGCCCTAACCCTTGTTTATTCCTGGCGCAACTCCAGAAGAATTGCGTGCGCTCATCCTTGGGGGGCATCATTGCAGAGATCGCGGCTTCACTTAAAACGAGAAATGCTGAACTCTTAACGTTAGAACAAGGGGCAAGTTCAGTCTTAAGTTCAATAGACAAATTCAGTGTTTACTCTGACATAGCAGGCGCGGTAACAAAAGAATCTTGTGTAGAATTTACGTAGACTTCAGAATTAAGATCAGATTCCTCTTACAACTTAATAAAATACTCAGTGCTATCACTAAGCTAGAGCGCTCTCAATTCGCTGAATCTCTCAATAAAAATTACATTGCGCATCGTTGCTACAAATTAAAGCCACAATAAATTCTGTCCCTCCGCGCCGTTGTTAGATTTGAGGGCAGAATACCGTTAAATTACCGATTCATTCTCCAGGAGCTTGTGTCATGAGCCGTGCCCCCTATGCCCCTACCAATGTTCCAAGCTTGGAACAGTCTCCCTATTTTCAGGTGCGATCGCTGCCTGAAATGTGGGCGATTGCTGCACAACGGTTTGCCACAGTAACAGCGGTTCACGATCCGCACAGCAAGCCAGAGGTGAAGTTAACTTACGCCCAGCTATACGAGCAGATGCAGCAGTTTGCTGCAGGCTTACAGGCGTTGGGCATTCCGGCAACACAAGAAGAGATTCCGACGCGAATTGCGTTGTTCTCCGACAACTGCCCGCGTTGGCTCGTTGCCGATCAAGGCATTATGCGATCGGGCGCGGCGGATGTGGTACGCGGCGCACAGGCAGACCGGGAAGAACTGCTGTTTATTTTGAAAAATAGTGGCGCGATCGCGCTAGTCGTTCAAGATCTTGAGTTGCTCAAGAAACTTCGTCCGAACCTCGACGATCTGCCGCTGCAATTTGTGATTTTGCTCTCTGACGAATCGGCTGCCGATGATGAACTCAAAACACTGAGTTTTAATGACGTTCTGGATCTCGGTAAAACCTACCCTTTGCAGCCGGTTCAGCAGTCCCGCGATACATTAGCGACGTTAATGTATACGTCCGGAACCGGAGGAATGCCGAAGGGAGTAATGCTGACTCACGGCAACTTTCTGTATCAAGTGGCGGCAGCGGCAACTGTCGTTCAACCTCAAGCCGGAGAGCGGGTTCTCAGCATTCTGCCAATTTGGCACTGCTACGAGCGGGCGTTTGAGTATTTCATTTTTTCTAATGGCTGCACGCAGATTTACACCAATATTCGGTTTGTTAAAAAAGATTTAAAGGACTTCAAACCGTCCTACATGGTTGGTGTGCCTCGCCTATGGGAATCGATTTACGAAGGAATTCAGAAACAGTTTCGTGAGCAACCAGAGAACAAGCAAAAATTAGTCAACTTCTTTTTAAAGAATAGTCAGCGCTACATTGAGGCACGGCGAACTGCAAAAGGATTGAAATTAAACAAGTTGGATGCATCAGGTGCAGACCGTGCCATCGCTGCCCTCAAAGCCGCTCCTCTTAAAGTCATTCACGAATTGGGCGATCGCTTGGTCTATCAAAAAGTCCGCGACGGTCTTGGCGGACAATTGGTATTTGTTGTCAGTGGGGGCGGCTCGATCGCCGAACACCTCGAAGACTTTTTTGAAATTGTGGGAATTGAAATTCTCGGGGGCTATGGTTTAACCGAAACCTCGCCTATCACACATGTACGTCGAACGTGGCGCAATGTTCGCGGAGCAGACGGCGAACCCCTACCCACCACCGAAACCCGGATTGTCGATCCAGAAACCCGCAAAGATCTTCCCGTGGGTCAAAAAGGACTCGTTTTAATTCGGGGGACGCAAGTGATGAAAGGGTACTACAACAACCCAGAGGCGACAGCGAAAGCGATCGATGCAGACGGCTGGTTTGATACAGGCGATCTTGGAATGGTGACACCGTTCAGCGATCTGGTCATTACCGGACGGGCGAAAGATACGATCGTGCTGACCAACGGCGAAAACATCGAGCCGCAGCCGATTGAAGATGCCTGTCTCAGGAGCGCTTACATCGATCAGATCATGTTAGTCGGACAGGATCAGAAAGTTCTGGGCGCTCTGATTGTGCCGAATATGGAAGCATTAGAAAAATGGTCGGCTGACAGCACCGGCCTTAACAGCGTTGACCTCAACAGTGCCGCCGTGCAAGAGCTTTACCGACAAGAATTAACCCGATTGGTTAAAGAACGTCCCGGATATCGAGCCGACGATCGCATTGGTCCTTTCCGCCTTTTATCCGAACCCTTCACTGTTGAAAATAACCTCCTGACTCAAACGCTGAAGATTCGCCGCAATGTTGTGATGGAACGCTACCAAGGTATGATTAACGAGATGTTTTCACCGTAGACTGGGACATCGGAAACCCAATTTCCACGCCCCACGCCCTTACACCTGAACTGCATATGGAAATCTCTAAATCGCATTTGCTGCTCCAGCGTAATGTCAACGTTAAAGCGATCGTCACCCCACGCTGGAAAGACGAAGCCCAACAGCAACTCCAAGCGCAACTCAACCAGTTAGATGGTCAGTTGCAGCAGCTAGACATGCAGCTTCAACAAGTCCTATCGGAAGTTCAACGGCAAGGCATTCAACCGCCTGGACCAGACGCCATTCAGCAGATGGAAGGCATCAAAATGCAGTTCAACCAGCGCAAGAGTGAACTGCTTGAGCAGAAAAATCAAATTTTGCAACAACTCCAGCAGGTGCAGATGTTGGATCTGAATCAGGAAGTGGTTCAAGCTCAGATTGGAAGCGTCTTTCGGATTGAACCGGGAGATAATTTGATCGCAAAAATGGATGTAGAGGTCGTGCTGCGCGACGGCATCGTTGAAGAGATTCGAGGCGACATTTAAACTGTCTTGCCTACACTGCTGCGCACTGTAATCCATCGTTGTTCTGCTCCATCGCCTGCCGCATTTCATAACCTCTGTAATGCACGCCTCTCGCTGCTGCTTCTAGTTGTAGCCTGCGGTTCAAATTCTTGACCCTAATCCGATAGAATTTGATCTGCAAGAGGCGTATCTGTTGTGTGTCCTTCACTACTTCCCGCCGACCTACTTCTAAGCAACTCCCATGATTCACGAGATTTTCATGCCCGCGCTGAGTTCCACCATGACCGAGGGAAAAATTGTTTCTTGGGTCAAGTCTCCGGGCGACAAAGTAGAAAAAGGCGAAACTGTTGTGGTGGTTGAGTCGGATAAAGCCGACATGGATGTGGAATCTTTCTACGACGGCATTTTAGCCGCGATCGTCACTCCTGCTGGAGAAGCGGCTCCGGTCGGGGCTGCGATCGCGCTGCTGGCTGAAACCGAAGCGGAAGTCGAAGCGGCGCAACAGCAGGCATCTGGTGGCGGTGAAAAACCAGCAGCAGAGCATCAGTCGGCAGCCGATCAAGAGCAGGTTGCCGTGGTGGAAACAGCCGTGAGCGCAAATGGCAACGGAAGCAATGGCAGCAGTCCTGTCCGAAGCGATCGGATCGTCGCCTCTCCTCGCGCTCGCAAACTTGCTAAAGAGTTCAAGGTTGACCTGGCAACGCTATCGGGGAGCGGTCCTCATGGGCGGATTGTGGCAGAAGATGTTGAATCAGCAGCAGGCAAAACTCCTACTTCAGTTCCCGCCTCGGCTCCAGTTCCCGCCGTTCCAACCCCAACCGTCGCTGCACCTGTAGCGGCAACGGCTCCCGCTCGTCCTGCACCTGCGCCGATTGCGGTCGCCGTTCAACCGGGTCAAACTCAGCCTATGACCACGCTACAAAATGCCGTGGTTCGCAACATGATGGCGAGTTTAGAGATTCCCACGTTCCACGTTGGCTACACGATCACAACAGACAATTTAGACAAGCTGTATAAGCAACTCAAGTCTAAAGGCGTAACGATGACGGCACTATTGGCAAAAGCCGTTGCTGTGACGTTGCAGAAACATCCTTTGCTATATGCCAGCTATGTTAATCAAGGCACTCATTTCAACGCAAGCATTAACGTTGCGATCGCGGTTGCAATGGATGATGGTGGACTGATCACGCCTGTATTGCAAAATGCCGATCAGCTAGACCTCTATTCGCTCTCTCGTAACTGGAAAGATCTTGTCGATCGCGCTCGCGCCAAGCAACTTCAGCCTGATGAATACAGTTCGGGAACCTTCACCATCTCTAATTTAGGCATGTTTGGAGTCAGTTCCTTTGATGCCATTCTGCCCCCAGGACAAGGTTCAATTCTTGCGATCGGTGGATCGAGTCCGCAAGTTGTGGCGACAAATGACGGTCTACTTGGCGTTCGTCGGCAGATGCAGGTTAACATCACTTGCGATCACCGGATCATTTACGGTGCAAATGCTGCCGCCTTCTTAAAAGATCTCGCGAAACTAATCGAAACCAATCCCGAATCGCTGACGATGTAGTCTGTCAGAGTAATCGGGTCAAATCACTTGAATCAGCCTGAGAGACGCATCGATGCGTCTCTTTTTTTAGCTCTATTTCCCAGGAATCAGACAAATGGCTCATAACTTAAATGTCTTGTCACTACCGTCTTGAAGCCAGTGCAGTAAGATCAAAGCAGTGAATCACTTTATAGGCAGAATTGGGACAAGCTTATGAATTCTGATACGGTTGTGCAACTGCTGCAACGGGGCTTTCGCGTCACCCTTGGGGCAACGGCTTCCCTTGTCGAAATTCTTCAAGATCCTCAAAAACGAGATGCGAATCTTACCAAACTGAGATTAGACCTCGGCGAGTTAACCCAAGAATGGGCAACCAAAGGCGAAGTGACCGAACGCGAAGCCCGCAATTATGTCGATAATTTTATGGCTGAGCGACGGGCGGTGAGTGGTCCAACAACAGTCACGACAACCGCAACCGAAGTACCGCCAACGTCAACCGAGGTGCAATTGGAACTGCAAGAATTAACCGCGCAGCTATCTGCGATTCGGGCAGAGGTAGAACGTTTGAGACAGCAAGAAAATCACTAGTGGCTTAACCGTTGCGCTTCGCGCTAATTGCAGATAAACCTACAGCATGATGAAGTTCATTGGCGTCGATTTGGGCTGGAGTTCAAATCCGAGTGGGTTGTGTTGTTTAGAATTGCACGGCGAGACTCTAGCGTTGGTGGATCTTCGGCGAGAGAAGACGTTTGACGACATCTTCAGGTGGATTGACCAGCAGGTTCCCGATCCAGATGCTGCCATGATCGCGATCGATGCGCCTATCCTCATCCCCAATCAAACCGGGACGAGATTGCCCGATCGTCTCGCTCACCAATTCTTCGGGCGTTATCATGCGGGCTGTTATCCTGCTAATTTGGGTTTGCCGTTTGCCGCTCGGACGGTTGGCTTTGGTTTAAGTTTAGAAGCGCGTCAATTTGTTCATGCGCCTGAGATTACGCCTCAACAGCCAGGGCGCTATCAGATTGAGGTGTTTCCGCATCCAGCGATGATTCATCTGTTTAGGCTGGAGCGAATTATTAAATACAAAAAGGGAACCGTGAGCGATCGCAGAGCCGGGCTGATGAAACTCCGTCAACACCTTTTAGAAGACTTGCCCCAATTAGAACCCAAATTGGATCTCCAAGATTTGCCCGAAATTCCGCTGAAAGGCACGGAGATGAAGGCGCTGGAAGATCAGTTGGATAGTCTTGTCTGTGCTTACGTTGCTGCGCACTGGTGGTACTGGGGCTTAGAGAGAAATTTGGTGTTAGGAGATCGCGAGGAAGGCTATATCGTGGTTCCGGCTCCGCAAAGAACGACCGAGATTTAGAGAACAACGCCTCTAAATCTCGGTTTAATTCAAGACGCGAGTGGCGGCTTGGACTGCAATTGAGATTTGATTAACGGCATTTTGGGAGATAGAAAGAAGCCGACTAAACTGGCAAAAAGAATGGGTGTAAAGGGTGTAAACCCAGTTAGCTTCGTGAGCAGTAATGTTGTGCTGATAGGAGTCCGAGCTGCTTGACTGACAAAACTAAGAAGCTGGAAAGCTAGTGAGGACGGTGAATTCA
>NZ_JCACCM010000010.1:0-4482 GCF_059501405.1 Myxacorys sp. | reverse complement strand
AGAGCTAGACATCCCGCCGAATACCAGTTAAATTTCCATACTGAGAATTGCTGGATATTATCTACAAGGCTTGACATTTCGGTTTGAATCGGGCACATTAGTAAATATAGCAAATGCGGGTATAGCTCAGTGGTAGAGCGTCACCTTGCCAAGGTGAATGTCGCGCGTTCGAATCGCGTTACCCGCTTTTTAAAAGAAGACAGCCAGAGCCTATGTTTCATAGGTTTCTAAGTATTAACCTTTCTATAAATCAAAGTCGCCAATCCATTATTCTCTCAGCCCTGAGTCCATTATTGAGTCCAGTACATTTAGGACAGTGTTTGCTGGACTGAATCATGAAGGCTCCTCTGAAGTCTGACAAAGGGAGAGTGGGTGTAGAAATCAGGAATAATACAATCAGACTAAATCTACCTCGTGCCTGGTTTGATGGAGCCCAGAGGAGATTTGCAGTAGGTCTATCAGATTCACATGAAAATAGAATTAGGGCTGAGCAGATAGCTAAACAGATTGAGTTGGACTATTTAGCCCTCACTTTCGATTCAACCTTAGAGAAATATAAGGTTCAGTCAGAGGATAAACCCAAGTTAACTATAGTCAGAGAAAATAAGTCCCTTACTCTCCTAGAACTGTGGACTGAGTACCAGAATTACAAACAACCCACCAGAAAAGAAACTACGCAGAATACTATCGAGTGTTACGGCAAGTTAATTCTGAAAATTAAAGAAGTTGACTGCTCTGATGCTTTGAGAGTTAGAGAGCTTCTACTAAGCATTAGCACCAATCATCAGGTTAAAAGAACTTTAATCGAGTTAAATGCTGCTTTTGAATGGGGTATCAAACATAAACTGATAAGTAGTACTCAGATTTCCCCTTATGCAGGAATGGCTTCTGAATTACCTCGATACAATTTTCAGATAAACCCAAAACCTAATGCCTTCTCTAAGGATGAGATGGATCAAGTCATTCAATCATTTAGGAGTCATAAGGCTTCTAGTGGGGTGTATGGTTATAGCTTCTATGCTCCTTTTGTTGAGTTTCTATTTTTAACTGGCTGTAGAACTAGTGAAGCTGTAAGTCTACGTTGGTTTAATATTTCCTTAGATTGTTCTGAAGTTGAATTTAATGGTTCTCTACTATATGTAAAGAACAGATGGGTTCAAACTAAAGGTTCCAAAAATAATAGGTCTAGAATATTTCCTTGCTCCCCTAGATTAATTCAATTACTTACAGAAATTAAAACTGCGAATACTAAAGATAAACAATTGGTATTCCCTGCTCCAAAAGGTGGCCCTATTAATAAAGACAACTTTGCTCAAAGGGCTTGGAATACGGTAGTTGACCCTATAAAAGCTGATACAACACCCTATAGCTGCCGTGATACTTTCATAACTCAACAACTATTAAAGGGTATTCCTGTTCTTGTAATAGCCAAATGGGTAGATAGCTCAGTTGAAATGATTGAGAAAGTTTATGCAGATTATATTAAGCTTAGAGCTATTAGACCTATTGATTGATAAATCTCATGAAAGTTGAAATCAATTTAGATTGTGACATGAATTTATGTTTAACTTACCTACTTTTAGCAGTATCGGCTGTAGAGATTGAACCTCCTAAGGAAGACAATACGCTTATCTGCTACGAAAGTGGTGATGAAGGTAAGTCTCAAATTATGAAAATCGAAATAACTCCCTCAGAAATTGATGAATTAGATGAGCAGAGAATTAAATGGTATTTACAACGTAAGGATAGTTTAAAGAAGTCCCACTAATAAAATGATTGAATCTGTGGGTGTTGATTACGTTAAACTTAGAGTTATTTGTCTCCCTTGATTAACCATGAAGATTCAAATAAATATCGACATTGAGAATAATCAATATCTTGCCTGTACCCTTTTTGAACTTTCTCTAAGAAAGATTTTAAGTTCGGATGAATCTGCTGATAAAGCTACCGAGTTTGTATTTGAAGATAGAGAACAATATCTTTTCGAACAATTAACGGTTGAAGAACGTCGTTATTTCAAGAAATGGTTCAATAATTAGATCTGTGATTATATTCTGAAAGAAAAGTTAATGGTTGATTTCAAAAGCCGCCCACCTAATTAAGCATCCTTAAATCTAAACTTTGAGAGTAAATAAAACTACTCTCTTTTTTATGTATAACTTCCTGGACTTCTGTATCAGCTTCATCCAATCAATTATTAATACTCTCAAAGTTAATCCATTAATCACCTTAGCTGTTGTCTTCCTATTCGTAGATAAAACCCTATTTATAGCCTTCCTTTCAGCTTCAGTAGGATTTACTATAGGTGTAGTTACTGGACGCTCTGACGGCATTCTAAGTACATTTCAGAGTGATGAGGAGGCGGTAAGAGAATTATTAGATGAGATTAATAATCGCCCCTCTGAATTCTATCTAGATGATGAGGAGACTGATAATTGGAAGTAAAGAAATCTACGTAACTACCTGTAGTTAAGTGATTATCTTGTAACACTTTTAACTTTTGAGACTTAAATGTAACAAAACCCCAATTAATATCTAATTGGGGTTTTTTAATTGCCCACATATGTAGTCATTGTTTTTGGTTTACTAATCTTGTCGGTGAATAAAACCGATCGATTATTAAATACAAAATAAAATGATTAATTTAAAAGATTCTATTCTAAGTAAAAACCTAGGGGTTATTGCAGAACCTTCCGATGAAGCTTGGAATAAAGCCCTTAAGGGAACTGAGTATAATTACTCAGAGACTCTAAAGGGCTTGGCTTAGCTCCTTAAATAATTAAGTCCTCAGATATATTGATCCTTTAGCGAGCCTAATAGACGCCTCTCAGATCACATTTATTAAATGACCAATCGTACTCTCATTTAATTTCAATGGGTTTAAAGCTCATTCTAGAGGGAGTATTTTAATGATTAAGTTCAATCAGCTTTAAGAAATGTTATATTGAGGAGCGTTTCTTCTTTTAGGTCAATTCCATGCCTCGCTCAATTAACGAACTTCATCCAGATGAAAAAACTACAATCGCTCTAGCGACCATTCATTTAGAATTAGCTGGAGATAGTGATGCTTCTAAAACTGTAGCTAAAGATTTTGATGTGAGTCCACGAGGAGTTACAGTGCTCAGAAATAGTGCCCTAGAAGCTATAAAAACATATTTCAGTGGTGAATCCTCTACACCTGCAACAAGTGGTATTGCATCGCAGGAGTTAAAGGCCAGGTTAAGACTGCTCATAGGTTCAGGCAAAGCTAATCCTTCAAATGAATCAAATTCTGAAACTGAATCACCCAGTCCTGAAGAAAAAGAAGAACCTACCAAATTAGAGCCACTTGATTTAGATGAAGTATTTAATGCAATTGTAGAATATAACCGATCAGAGGAAGGTCAATTTAAGATTTACCCTAGCTCTGCAATTCTTTCTCATGTAAGCAATCAAGATAAAAAGTTTGCTGATGCCTGGGCAAAGGAAAATAAAGATAAAACCAAAGCTCTTATTGAAGAATTTAACCTCAATGTCAGAACAAATGTCAGCATTCCTAAAGATATTGACTTGAGGGAGGAGTTAGGTCTAGAAGATTGACCACATTCTACACCCTTACTTTTTGTATTATTCCTGTAGTAGATAAATTACAGGAATATTTTTATGTCTAAGCTAACTTTTGAACAGAAACGTACGTTACTCAGAATGATGATCATTGCTCCAAAAATTGTAGATACCACTTTTATTGTTGGTATTTATTTATGGATTGCCATCAATTTAATTCCTTCATTACTTTTACTTATGCTTTTGTAATTATTAATTTAATTTACCTAAGGATTCTTTGATTGAAAAAACCTCCTTAAATTCCATAGGGAGGTTTTTTAGTTTGAATACTTAAGAAATAATTAAATTTACTTTGAGTCCATTATTGAGTACATCTTATTCTTTCGGTTTGAATCGGGCACATTAGTAAATATAGCAAATGCGGGTATAGCTCAGTGGTAGAGCGTCACCTTGCCAAGGTGAATGTCGCGCGTTCGAATCGCGTTACCCGCTCTTTAAAAGAAGTCCCTGATAGCTTGTAGAAGCATCAATTGTCCTAAAAGTGTCCTAAAGCTGTACGGCTCTATCGTAGCTTAAGTCGCTCTGTGAGCGAGGGTAAATTGTGCTGTTCTCAGCATCTCTTCATGATTTTCTCTTGCAAAATTCCTAGCTTCTGCTTTAATTCGCTACTTCATTGCGCTCGGTAGAAAGTCACCAACCTCCGGCAAAGCCGGAGGCTTGAGAAGGGGAACCGCTCAAAGCGGATTAACCTCTACCATTCATCCGATAACCGCAACTGCTCAATCCGTTGGTCTTCCTGCTCCTGTTCCTGAATATACTGACGAACTGTCCCTTCATCTCGTCCCACCGTTGAAACGTAGTACCCTCGCGCCCAGAAATGCTGCCGGTAATGTCAGGTTAACCGGAATGTAGAATAATCGTACTGGTTCAACGTTGATC
>NZ_JCACCM010000009.1:0-4534 GCF_059501405.1 Myxacorys sp. | reverse complement strand
TTCGCGCTTGGATGGCGGCGCAAGACCAGCCCCATGAACGCTTTGTATTCCCTGAAGAAGTATTGCCTCGCGGTAATGCTCTCTAAAGCAACCTAGTATATAGAGCTAATTAAACGCTTCTGCTAAATCGGCAGAAGCGTTTTTTTACCCTCATTTCAAAAGCTCGTGCTATATTAGGCGAAGGGTACTAGATGCCCGATTTACAGGTTCTAAACTATCCACATTAGACCGTTTAGGCAATAGGAGGTGATGCCCATGATAGAAAGTAGTAAATACATGGGTCGTCAGGTTGAACTGAATCGGCTGTGCGCCGGAGCCGTTCTCTAGAGGCTGAACCAATCTTCCTTGTGAAGATACTGTCTGCTAAAGACTAGGCTAAACGGATTTCCTTCCGGCAGTCTGGTTCTTACCTGAAGACCCGCTACACCGCTCCTACCCCTAAGAGTTCTGGCTTTTGCTAGTTTTCTTTTGGTAGGAGCGGATAGTTTTTTAAAGGGGTATTTTGAATTTTATAAACACAAGCTGCTCGCACGCCTACTTTGCGTGGTGTTAAGAATTTAGTTTCGAGATATAACTCTAGCCTGTCTTCGAGCCTCGCTAGCCTTATTATTTATTACAACAATGATTAATGAGCAACATTCTTAAGGGAACTGCGCTGCAAGGTCTATTCTGTTGAGTTTTGTCCGTTGAGTTTTGCTTGACCTTGCCTGATGGTGTATGCCGACGCACTGAGAAATAATATTTTCTAATTTGATCGCTAAAGTCTAATTCTGCGGTTAAACTTGATAGTGTTACTGTTGAGTGATCATGCCGACTAAAGGTTCCAGTACCAAAAGCTCTAATAGTCGTTTGATACCAGGTGTGAGGAGAACTAAACAATGCGTAAGGTTTTATTGAATTCTTTGTTCATCAGTCCTGCCGTCTTGGGTGCGGCACTCGTGATGTCTTCTGCTGCGATCGCAGCAGAGAAGCAAGTAGGTCAGGCTTCTTTGTTATCCCCCGTTCAGATCAATTCCCAAAGTCTTGACGCATCTGCTTTGAAGGTAGATAGCCAACTTTCTTTGGCAAAGCCATCTGCACCCACCGTTGAATCTGTTAAGTCGCTAGATAAGCTCGCTGCTGCTACTACTACAGTTGCTGCTACTACTACATCAGTTGAGGTTGCACAGGCTCCTAGCGATGTAAAAGTTGCGCAGGCTTCTCCAGAAGTTCAGGCGGCTCCTGATTCCTCTGCGCCTAGTGTTGATTCTCTAGATCAGATTAACCGTTACAGCCGAGAAGGAAAGTCGGCTGGTAATTCGTCTGCAGGTCAAGTCACCTCGGTCTCTCAGCTTTCGGACGTTCGCCCCACTGACTGGGCATTCCAAGCTTTACAATCGTTGGTTGAGCGCTATGGCTGTATTGCAGGCTATCCCGATCGCACCTATCGTGGAAACCGTGCGTTGACCCGCTATGAATTTGCGGCTGGTCTAAATGCATGTCTCGATCGCGTCAACGAATTAATTGCAGCGTCAACCGCAGACCTCGTGAAGAAAGAGGATCTGGCAACGCTTCAAAAGCTGCAAGAAGAGTTTGCAGCTGAACTGGCAACCCTGCGTGGACGGGTAGACGCTCTAGAAGCACGTACCACTACCCTAGAGAAGCAGCAGTTCTCGACAACAACTAAGCTAGCTGGTGAGGCAATTTTTGCAGTCACTGATGAATTTGGAGTAGATGGAACCAACGGAAATAACACCGTGTTCCAAAATCGTGTTCGCTTGTCCTTGAACACAAGCTTTACAGGAAACGACTTGTTGGTCACTCGTATTGCCGCTGGAAATGCTCAACAATTTGCATTGTCTCCAACTGGCATCGCTAACGGTACTGCTGCTGAGGGGCTTCAAACCTTCAACTTTGGCAGCACGGGTAACAACCAAGCGCTGATTGACTGGGTTGCGTACTACTTCCCCCTCAATGACAGGGTTAAGTTCTACATCCCAGCGGTTGGGGGCTTGCACTATGACTATGCTCCGACTGCAAACCCAGCCTTAGATTCGGGCGATAGTGGCAGCACGACGCTATCAATATTTGGGCAACGCAACCCCATCTATAACATTGGTGGCGGTTCTGGTGTTGGTGTCAACGTCAAGGTAAGCGATGCCTTCCAAATTAGCGGTGGCTATTTAGCAGACAATTCGGACCCAAGTATAATTGCTGCTACTGGTGCGAATAGTCCTGCTGCCAAAGGCGGTTTGTTCAACGGCAGCTACAGCGCTTTGGGACAGATTAGCTTCAATGCTAGTGACGCGCTGCAAATTGGTTTAACCTATGTGAACGCTTATCGCAGGGGCGCAATTTTTGATACTGGTACTGGCGTTGCTGCAACGAGTGGTACCTTTTTAGGCAACACTTCTAACCGGTTTGGTACTCCTGTTTTTGGTGCCACCACGACTCCAGCGCAAGTAAATGCTTACGGTGCTGAGGTTGCCTTCAAACTAAGTCCTAAGATTGTCCTTAACGCCTTTGGTTCACTCATCAATGCTGACTTTGTAGATGATGGTGCTGGTCAGCGAGATATCTGGACGTATGGCGTAGGTCTTTCTTTCCCTGATTTTGGTAAGAAAGGTAACTTGCTTGGTTTTGTCGCAGGTGCAGAGCCTTACTTGGGTAACCCAACCGCAGCTCAACGGGCAGCGGGTGTGCGGAATGACATTCCTCTGCACTTCGAGGGCTTCTACAAGTATCAGCTAAACGACAACATCTCGATTACTCCTGGTGTGATTTGGATTGTGAATCCTGGTCAAAACGAGGCTAATGATGATGCTATCATCGGTACCCTAAGAACCACCTTCACGTTCTAACGTTCAGTTAATTGCTTTGAAATAAAAAAGCCCTACACTCGTGGGGCTTTTTTATTGGGGCTTACTGTGATGCTGTGAATCATTTCGCGTTTGTAAAGGGTCTAGCTAAACAAGCATGATTCTCTTACTTAAATGCTTGCTTATGGTTAGCAAGCCTCATGATTGCAGCTTATCTTGTTCGGTTAGAGTTTTTGTGTTAGACATCCTCTGTTCTAAGGTAGATGGCTAATAAAGGTAGCGCGATTCTGTAGAGAGGTAATGTTAGTTGAGGTTAGCCTACGATTACCAGAGTTTAATGATGTCAAATTTGGAGAGGTCGCTATGGCTAGGGTAAATTCAATTGAAGTTCAGAAGTATTTGAAAGGAATTGACTACCCGATGAACAAGGAAAATCTTGTGAAACACGCACAAGAGAATGGTGCTGATAAGGAATTGCAGTCGATTTTGCAGGAACTACCAAGAGATGAATTCCAGACTCCAGCCGATGTGAATAAAGCGATCGGAGAGATTGAGTAATTCTATACAGGCGCTTTGAGGTGAAGTAAGGAGACTCTTTCCTAGTTCCAGCAGTTGTTGAGGCACGCTCAGTAGGGTTTAGAGTATGGTTACGTTGAGAGTGCGATTGATCTAACTCAGTCAGGAAGGTTTTGAAGTTTAACTTCATCCCAAATTCACACTCACTGATAGTCTTAGAGCGTGTCATCAATTGAGCCAAATGACGGCGGCAGCGAGATAGATTGCACCGAGAAAGTTCCTCGCCCGCTTATCGTAGCGGGTGGCAATAGCTCGGTACTGCTTCAGCTTGGCAAAGAAGTTCTCAATCAAGTGACGCGCTTTATACAACTCTTGGTCATACTCCCGCACGCTCTTGCGGTTGCGTCGGGGCGGAATCACGGCGGTCTTGCCCTGAGCGTGAAGTGGCTCAATCACTCGCTCATCGGCATCGTATCCCTTATCTGCCAGCACTGTGTCGGCAACCACATCTGGTAGCAGTTGGTCGCCTCCCTCCAAGTCGCACGACTGCCCAGGGGTGAGGTGAAAGCGGATAGGATTAACCAACGCATCCACCACTGCATGAATCTTGGTACTCAGCCCGCCTTTGCTCCGTCCAATCGCTTCTGATTTTGGCTCCCCCCTTTTGCCCCCGCACTGTGCTGGTGAGCACGGACGATGGTTGAGTCAATCATGGCGTATTCATTGTCGGCATCCTCGGCTAGATGCTGAAACACGCGCTCCCACACCCCGGTTTTTGCCCACCGACTAAAGCGTGTGTGCACTACTCGGAAGTCGCCAAATCGCGCTGGCAAATCGCGCCAAGGAATGCCTGCTCGGTAGCGATATAGCACGGCTTCGATAAACAATCGATTGTCCTTAGCAGTCACACCAACCGTGCCTTCACGTCCCGGCAGTAAGTCTTTGATTTGGTTCCACTGGCCATCTCGGAGGGCGTATCGTCGAGTCGTCATCTGTTCTCTTCGGGGTTCTACTCTTACTCTTAACTGGTTCCAGTTTAACGAATTGATGACACGCCCTAGAGCACTTCTATAACATTTGAATGCGTCGATAGCTGTATTCACTTCAATACAGCTTTTTTATTGAAAAAACGAAACTGAAATTGTTCAAACACTATAGCTGTAGGCACAGAAGTTAGGACGCAGCCTGGCTGAGAACAGTCTCCATCGCCTCACGCAAAC
>NZ_JCACCM010000008.1:0-4539 GCF_059501405.1 Myxacorys sp. | reverse complement strand
CGGGCATCAATTCTTGAAGCACTATCTGTAGCTGGACTTTAGAGATTTGGTATAAAATCACTTGTTTTTACAACATATAAAAAAAACAAATACGTCAATCGGGAACATTCTGAAAAAAATGGTGTTTAACGTCCCCAGGTTTCGGTCTTGCTAATGTCTACCCTCAAACAAAGTAGTACATAAATATTAATTTAGTGAAAACAAAATTGACAGATTTCTTGCCAAATTCTGCTGCTTTGGTCAGTCAGCGCGTGGTTGCTGTCTAGTTCGATCAGATTGACCCATGCGCGATCGCGGGCATAATCGCGACTGACCTGCACGGGGATCACCTCATCCTCAAGTCCGTGCAAAATTAACGTCGGGACTGATTTTCGTAGATTTGCTTCGTTGTATTGTTGGAGATCACTGACAATTTGATAGTCCAACGGTAAAAGGCGACCTTCCCCGTGGTGATAAACCAGTAGGGGCTGCCCAGCTTGCCATTGTTGAAGTTGAGCAGTTCCAATCGTAGGCAACCAATGCTCTAGATAGCGAAATGCAGGGGCAAGTAAGACAAGGCGTTCAACGTGGGGGCAAGACTCTCCAAGCCATGCGGCGGTCAATCCTCCAAAGCTTGAGCCAATGATAGTGGTGGGCGATGCTGGAAGGATGGCTCTAACTTGTTGCAGTTGGCGGCTCAGCGTTAGGTGCGTGAAGTCACTCTGATTGAGATCGGGAATCTGTAAGATGATGTCTTCCGATAAAATAATATCTTCCGAGGTGAAGTGATTCCTGCGGAAAGTTGCAAACTGGGTACGCAAATCTTGAGCTTTTGCCGATTGAGAACTAGAGGCAAATCCGTGCAAATAGAAAAATTCCACCTTTAACCTCGAACGCGCTCTTCCATACGTCCTCGGTTATTACGCTGTTTCTTCATGCGTTCTGCAAACTTCTGACGTTGCTCGACGGTTAGCACATCGCGCATGGCTAGCATACTTTCAAATTGAGCATCGGCAACCTGTTCTCGTAAGGTCTTGACTTGCCGATACTTTTCCTGGACTTGCTCTTTGGACGCGTCACCGCCCATCAGTCTCCGCAGTTCTTGCTGAGCTTGACGTTCTGATTGTTTACTCGCGCGGATACGATCGCGGTACTTCTCCCGCACCGCTCGAATCTGCTGCATCTGACCTGCCGACAGATTGAGTTCTTTTAGCCAGCCCATCCCAGGACCTTTTTCGGGTCGCTCCGGCTCAGCCTGGGCAAAGAGATGCTCGGCGGAAAGATTGGCTGATTTTGATGCGTCAGCTTGGGTTGTGGCTCGAAAGGCAATCGCACCTCCTAAAACGGCGATTAAAGCAGCGATCGCAGACATGCGACGAATCATGGAACTCTCCTTATTCAATTAATTATCAGCCAACGGCTCGACCAAGGCTAAAAACTCTTGAGCCGAGCGATCGTTGGCATTAGGGGAAACGTCAGATACCGAATTCAACCAGCTATTTTCCATAAACGCTTCTAAGCTAGCGACATCCGTATTGCTGAAAGAAGTAGGCTGTGAGGCTTGGTATGCTGCCACAGCCGCCACTAATCCAGCTGCCACGGCTCCTGATGTTGCCCACCACTGAATCGGGCGCACAACTCGCTTCGCTTGGCTCTCTTGCGTTGCGTTCATGATTTGCTCTTCTAGCGAAGTAGACGCAGGCGGTGGCAGCGGGCGATGGCGCTTGAGAAACGAGACTAACTCTGGATCATCTGGAGGTTTATAAGTCATAGCTGAACTCCTTCACGATGTAAAAATTGGCGCATAGCAGCACGAGCGTGGAATAGACGAGATTTCACCGTGCCTAAAGGAATCCCTAAAATATCTGAAATTTCTTTTTGGGCGATGTCTTCTAAATCGTGCATAACTAAAATGGTGCGATGCTCAAAGCTGAGGTGGTGCAAGCCTCGCTGTACGATGTCCTGGTAGTGGAGGTGCATCAAGTCTGGCGCGTCTTGCTGAGTCTGGCTCTGTTGCTTCAGGGAGTCGAAGCGCGATCGTCCCTTTGCTAAGAGTTGCCTTTGGTCTGAGGCGACATTCCAAGCGATGCGGTAAAGCCAGGTGGAGAACTGAGAAGATTGCCGAAATTTCGGTAGTCCCTTCCAAGCCCGCAAAAACACTTCTTGCACCAAATCATCAAGGGTGGCTGTATCGCAAAGCTGATACAGCAGTGCCCTGACTTTCTGATGATAACGTTGATACAACCAACGAAAGCTGTTCGCGTTGCCAGCGACACATTGCCGGATCAACACGTTATCCGAAGGCTCGGAGTTTCTGGCTTGGTCGTCGCTAGCTTGCACCGCACTCCTCTGAACGTCGCGTTGCGGTTCTAAGAGAGTTGATTGCTCTTGGAACCTGGCAAAGCGCATTGTATCCGCTACCACTAATGCATTCCCCGCAGATTATATGAAATTAGACAGCTCGCCGCGAAGAAAGGTTCAAGCCATTATTCACTGGTCCTTAGAGACGACTATCCTCAATGAGGACGAACCATTGAGGGTGGAGGCGGATCAAAGGGTTCAAAGATAGAACTGGGGTTCAGTCCAGTAATGTGTTGAAAATCGTCAGGACTGAGAGGGCTGAAAATTCCAGTACGTTCCCACTGCTGAAGTGACTCGTGAACGTGATTGAAGAATGCGAGTCCACGCGGCATCGGAATTGCTGCCCAATGGTGCGCGATCGCATCGGCTAAGGCTAACTCGATCCAGGCAGAAGGATACCGCTCTAGCAGTTGATCTAGCTCATTTTCGCAAGCTTCAACCTCTGATCCATTCAGTTGGTAGCTGCTAATAATATGCTTTATTCGTTGCTTTTTAAGATGTTCGGCGAGGGTCATTACTTGTACTTG
Organism: Myxacorys sp.; assembly: GCF_059501405.1. Classification (NCBI taxonomy): domain Bacteria; kingdom Bacillati; phylum Cyanobacteriota; class Cyanophyceae; order Leptolyngbyales; family Leptolyngbyaceae; genus Myxacorys; species Myxacorys sp. The sequence continues at coordinate 1,672 of NZ_JCACCM010000008.1, read as the reverse complement.
GACATTCAACAACTATTTAGCAAAGCGTTCATGCTTTCAGCTTATAACACCCCGATCAAAACCTAGAAAAAATCAATTTTGCAGTGACAAACATCGCAATCAAACTGAATGTACAAGTAAAATTTCAAGCAGGGCTGATGCAGCCAGGGATGAATAGCGATACCGAGATACCTAAGGCTATGGAAAACACTTTGTTCGATCGCACCTTTCGAGACAGTGAGGGCAAGATTGTTCTGGCACAGATGCCAAACTTGCCAATTTTGGTTTGGGGGACAGCAAGCTTACTCCAACTTCTGCTGACCAGCGGCAAGATCCAGACCGGATTAGATTTAGTCGCGTTTGGTTCCTTGTTCACGTGGGCATGGCAGGAAGTTTTTCAAGGCGTTAACTATTTTCGGAGAGCGCTCGGTTTCGTCGTGCTAGTTGGCGCGATCGCGTTCAGACTTCAAGGAGCCGCCGGACTCACTTAATGACTCCTTAACAACTGGTGGTTTGTTGAAACCTCCGACCTGACCGCAATCGGGCATCGCACTTTTGGATCACTCGAATTTGGATCGCTCAAATCTGGATCACTCAAATCTGGATCACTCACAGAGGGCAAGAACCTTTCAGTGACCATAAGTAACAAATTACCGTGACAAGCGTGCTAACTTGTGCGATAACCCAACCTGTACCCCTCTTTAAACAGTGCTGTAGGTTTAACACTTATGGATTTAAAGGCTTTGATTCGTGAGATTCCCGATTTTCCTAAACCTGGAATTCTGTTTAAAGATATTACGACGCTGCTACAAGATCCAGAAGGGCTGAGATACACAATCGATTTGCTGGCTGAGAAGTGTGCAGATTTGGCTCCTGACTATGTTGTGGGAATGGAGTCACGGGGGTTTATTGTTGGAACACCTTTAGCGTACAAAATGGGAGTTGGATTTATCCCCGTTCGTAAACCAGGGAAGCTGCCAGCGCCCGTTCATCAGGTGGAATATAAGTTGGAGTATGGAACGGATTGCTTAGAAATGCATAAAGATGCTTTCAAGTCGGGCTGCCGAATCCTGATTGTGGATGATTTGATTGCAACAGGGGGAACGGCAGGAGCAACAGCAAAGTTAATTCAAAATATTGGATGTCAATTAGTTGGATGTGCGTTTGTGATCGAGTTGAAAGATCTCAACGGGCGTCAACGGCTCCCAGATGTGCCAATCGTGACATTAGTTGAGTACTAAAGTTGAGTACTGAGCGGGTTGAATCACAAGTTGAATGGGACATTGCGCTAATCGCTCAACTCGCAACTTCGCAGAAACCTCACCTCTTCAATTTCGCTCAATCTAATCTGTGTGAGGCAATCAGTGCAGTAGGCTGTTGATCCCTCTGCGCTTTCGTCTCGGTTGCGAGTTTGAATTTCATGAGTTTGAATTTCAAAGTAGAGCAACGCGTGATCGTTCACGACGGCTCTTGAACGCTGAGACATCCCCAACTCTTCAAGCACCCGAATTGACGCTTTGTTAGGCGCGTCAAAATCTGCTACTACCCGCGACAACCCAAGGGTGTCAAATGCCTCAAGGGGTGACAGCGCGGCTAGAAAGCGGACTGGATGAGGGAAAGCGCCCGTAATTCTCGCAGGAAAAAAGGGGCGCTTTTGGGGCTTGAGCCGCATCAGACGCTCTGCCCAGACTGA